>CAIZCB010000339.1 GCA_903931355.1 uncultured Pseudomonadota bacterium | reverse complement strand
TTATTTGGGATTGCCTTTATTTTGTACTTCATTGGCAAAATATTTTTGCTGTGTGAAATCAATATCTACGTCAAGCGTATCGCCGTTGTGATTCCATTCGTAGCGATGTTGCTGGATATTTTGTCGTGGTTTTTGACTAAAACGGTTGCCAGCTTTGCTTATGTGGTGGTTTTAAGCGGGGCATTGATGGGCATGTCGATGGGAATTCAAATCCTGCTCAGTATTTATCAAATGTGGTTTTTGCCTAAATCGCGTTGAGTTTTGGCTTTGCCTGTTTGTTTTTGTAGCCAGCGAATCACGCCGGTGACAAACAATAAGGGACAGGCAAAGCCGGACACTAACACCAAAACTTGCCCAGTTAGACCAAACACTTCGCCATTGTGTAGCGGATGTAGCCAGCTCAGCATTGCTGTACCGGACGATTGTTGTTTGGGATCGTTGATTAACAATACCTTGCCGCTGTATTGATCAAGCCAAATATTGGTTTTAGGGAAGCGGTGGCTGGGCTCAAAGTCTTGACGCAAATTAATCCGAAAGGTGCCGGTTTCGCCATCTGGGGTTTCTATCCAGCATAAGCGAGTTTCTGGGAATAATTGCTGGGCTATCGCGACGGCTTGATCGGCGGTAATGGTTGATAAAGCCGAGTTGGGCGTTGATTGTGGTTTTGGTGGCTGTGCGTCAATCGGCAAAAAATAGTTGATGGCTGGATTGACGTAGTTAGGCACTTCTAAAGCGATGCCGGTTAGCGTCAGCATCAGCAAAATCACTAAGGGATAAATTCCCGCTACTTTGTGTAAATCGTAATTGAAGCGCTGGCTACTACTAGCAGGTTTGATGGTTAATGCCGCTTTTAATTTATGTAACGGCGGCCACCACAGGTAAACACCGGTTAATAATGAAACCGTCAGTAATAGGCCGATGATGGCCATTATCAGTTTGCCGGTCGTATCCAGTAGCAAGGTGTAATGTAAATCGTAAATCCAAGTGATTAGATATTGTCCCCAAAAGCGTTTATTGATGATTTCTGCGTTATAGGGATTGATCGCTACCATCATTGGCGCAAAACCGTGATGTTCGGTTTCTTCGGGTTTGTAATAGCGTGCGGTAATCGGGCTGGTTTTATCGTCGGGTATTTCTAGCCGCCATGCGTGGAGACGATTAGGTTCCCTGGCTTGTAAGGATTGCCATAGGGCTTGATAGGGTTGGCGGGGCTCGGTGCTTTCGCTAATTATCAATTCAGGATTAAGCCATTGATCTAATTCAATGTAAAACACCAATAAGCTGCCCGTGATGCCGATAACCGACATCAACAAGCCCAACGATAAGCCTAAATAAAGATGCACGGCCAGCCAAAACTGCCGTGCGCTGTTTTTTTTGCTGGCCGTGGTTTTCATGGGGTTAATTAATAGTCGTATCTGAAGTTAACTGCACCGTAAAAGGCGATGCCGTCGCCCGGTGAAAACAGTGGTTGACGTAGTCCTGTGCCATAGGTTTCGTCGTACCATAAATATTCGCGATGCGTGTTGGCTAGGTTTTTTGCCTGAAATTGCAGATCAACATGTTTATTAACTTGGTAGCCCAAATCAAGATTCAGCAATGAGTATTCACCAAATTTGCCGACACTATTGGCTTGGTCAACAAAGAAATTACCTTGTCCTGTCGTCCATAGCGATGATTTCAATGCCGGTGTGATTTGGTAATCGATACCTGCTGAAAACAAATAATCGGGGGTGTTGACGATTTTGTTACCGACTTTGTATTCATAACTATTGACAGCATATTTACCAGCACTTTTGATTTTAGCTTCTTGTAATGAATAAGCTGACCAAACACTAACGCTATCAGTTGGATTAACTTTGACTTCAACATCCACACCTTGTCGGGTGGTTGCACCCAAAAAAGTTGAGGAGTTATCCGATAAATTGCGGCTCATTTCGTTGCTGGCATCTTGTTTCCAATAGGCGATTCGTCCTTCTGCCCAATCAACCGGCTTTAGTTTTACACCCACTTCCCAACCATCATTAATCGACGGTGCTAAATTAGCGGCCACTGGGTTTTTATAGGTAGCGCTGCCTAGGCCAACCTGAAAAGAACGTCCCCAATTACCATAAAGGTTATAGCCATCAATAGGGGTTATAACCGCGCCAATCTTAGGTTGCGAAATCGTGCCATAGTCATTAACAGGGTTGCTGGTGATCGCGGCACCTGGTTTGTTATTGATTAAGTTATCGCCATCAATTCTATCGGCACGATACCCCGGTGTTATTTTTAACCAACTGGTGGGTTTGATAACCGCTTGGATATAACCACCGTAATTCAAAAAGTTCCAAGATTCATCATTTCTTACATAATTGGCTGGCAAAGTTGGGTTTAAACCACTCGATTTCATCCGAATAGTATTAACTGTTCTATATTGCTGATATTGATTGTCCTGCTGTTGGAAATCAAAGCCCGATTCTAAAGAGAAATCATTTAGCCAGCTAACCACAGGATGGTAGGTCAAAGAAGTGATTGCACCATATTGAGTTTCATCACGATCTCGCTCAGCTTGTTGGCAGCAAGGGTCAAATTGAACAAACCGCTGATCCTTGTAAGTATTACTGTAAGCCTTGTTTGACCAAAATAAGGTATCGGTTAAATGCAGATCAAAATTAGCACTGACTTGACCCACTTGACGTTTGCCGCCGTCTGTCGCATTTCTTGCCAATGATTGTGTGGAGCTTAGCAATTGCTCTTGATAAGTCATATAGCCCGGTTCTTGTGCCCCCGCTTCACTCCAACGCACATTCAAGCCCAATTTATATTTGTCGTTGTCTGGTGTAAAAGCCCATTTGCCAGAAAAGCTGTTTTTATCGGATTGACTGTGATCACGATAACCGTCGCTGGCACGGTAAGAAATAGCGTAGTTTTGCGAGAAACCGTCTTTTTCGTAGCCAAGTCCAGATTGAATGTCGTGAGTGTTATAGCTGCCGTAACTGATGCGGCCTTTTACATAGTTACCGCCAGTTGAGGTGGTAATGTTGGCATTACCGGCAATGTTATGTAGGCCGTAACGCGGGTCGTTGGTGCCTTTTACGACTTCGATGGACTCAATATCGAGTGGAAACAGCGCATCAATGAACGGCATATTGCCATCGTTAGTATTACTGGGAATACCATCAATTAACAATTTAACCGCATTGACTCGCCCTTCGCCGTTAAAACCACGAAACGATAGTTTACCGGTAGTAGTGCCTTGTCCAAACTGGGTGATTTGTACCCCGGGCATCCGGTGGAATAAATCGTAAGCATTCATGACGTTTTGGTCTTGAATTTTATCAGCGTGCATCACATCGACCGAAGTTGCGATGTCGCGGCTGGATAATTTGCCGTTTTTCTCACTATCCGAAACCACCACAGCCCCCAACTCAAATACCGAATTATCTTTGCTGGAGTTGTTTTGAGGGGCTGCTTTTTTAATCGCAATCACCCCGTCACCGGTTTGCTGATATTCAAGGCCGTTTTTTAGTAACAAACGATCCAACGCTTGTTGAACAGTAAATTGGCCTTTCAGTGCGTCGGAACGCAAGCCTTTTAAGCTGCTATCGGCATAAATCAATTTGGTATTAGCGGTTTTTGCTAATTGATCTAGGGTTTCCGATAGTAATTGGCTGGGAATATCTAAGCTAATGGCTGCATTGTCAGCTGCCAGTGCATCAAAACCAGTCACTAGCAATAATGAGAGCAGTGGTAGTTTTTTATAACGATGCGGGAATTTGCCTGTCATTATTCATATCTCCTGTTAATACAATTGGGTTAGGTCTTTGTCTGCCTAACTCTATAAACGCAACAGGCGTGGGAAACTGGACAAATTATTTTTGAAATTACCGTTATTCCCGCGAAGGCGAGAATCCAAGTATCGAAGCCTTCGCCTAGATTCCTGCTTTCGCGGGAATGACGAAGTGAATGGTATTGATGGGGAGGATTGTGGATGGCTTTTGAACGCCAAATGATGTGACCACTACTTCAAAAATTGCTAACCCACTTTTCTTTTGTCATCCCGTTAGGGATCGCTTAACTTGAAACATATTGCATAACTTAAAGGCAAATGGATTCCTACGGAATCACAAAATCAAAGCCTAAAGCATCAATTAGCAGAGATTCTAATTTCTTGTTTTTTATAGCTAACTTTGATCGGCAATATCTGTTCCAAGGCTTGCAGAAATGGATTTAAGTCACTGACATCAAAGTTGCCACTTAAGGTTTGCTTGGCTAAATGGGGATTGGTAAACACAAAGTGAATCGGGTGATGGCGTTCGAGTTCGGCGGCAACTTCGGTTAATGGGGTGTGATCAAACATCAAACGACCGCGAGTCCAATTGCTTGCATTGTTTGAGTTGGATTTTTCAATCGCTAGTAATTCGCCGTTTTTATTGATGCGTCTGACAAATCCTGCCGTTAACCTTTCGCCCGACCAATGATTGTTGGTTAGCAATTCCACTTCGCCCTCTAAAACTGAAATAGCCCCACCTTCTCGACGCTGGCGGACATTAAAGACAGTGCCAATATCTTTAATTCGTGCAGCTCGGGTGGCGACAGTAAACGGTCTAAGCGATTGATGGCTAACTTCAAATAAGACTTCGCCTTCGTGTAATTCAATCTGGCGTCTAAACCACGCGATGTGAACCGACAGGCGACTGGCTGCGTTGATAGTGAGATGAGAGCCGTCTTCAAGTGTCAGCCGTTTTTGTTCGCCGATACCGGTGACGTAGTGAGTGGTTTCGGCAAAATAGTCTTGGCAAACAATCGTCAAGCCAGCGCTAAGCATTAAAGCCAAAATCGCATTTTGACGATTTAAACGCGGTTTGTAGTTTGCATGGCGAGCGGCTTCAAGACCATTAATTGGCTGAGTTTTGATTTCGTCAAACTGGCTCCACAACTTTTCGGCTTGCTGATACGCCTGTTGGTGGCTTTGATCTTGTGCCAGCCAGTGTTGAAATTGTTGGCGTTGTTTTTGTGTGCATTGATCCGACTGCAAGGCAATAAACCATTCAATCGCGGTTTTGAGTTGCTGTTGATTTAGCTCAGGCATACATCGCGCTAAAAAGGCTGGGATTGTAAGCGATTGTGGCAATGCAGCATGGCGTTGACTAAATCACGTTGCACGGTTTTTTCTGAAATCCCGAGTTGTTTGGCAATCTCGCTGTAACTTAATTCATCAATTTTTCTTAGCAAAAACACATCGCGGCAGCGCATTGGTAATTCGGCGATGGCCAATAGCAAGATTTCACATTGTTGGCGCAAAATCGTTAGTTGTTCGGTTTCGATGGCGTTGCTGGGGATGCTGTTATCCAGTTCAACGTGATGGGTTTGATGGCGGCGTTGGTGACGAATAAAATCAATCGCTAAACGCTCGGCAATCCGAAACACATAACCGGCGAGATTTTCGTCGTGTTCCCAGTTGTTTTTATTCAGCAAGCGCAAAAAAGCTTCTTGAGTTAAATCTTCGGCAATCGCGGGGCATTCGACTCTATTCACTAAATGGCTGTGAATGGCTTGACGATGATTTAGAAATAAATGTGAGATCAGGGTTCGGTCTAACTTAGCCATGCTTGCAATGGAAAATTTCGACCAACTTATTTGTGAATCGCTGTGAATCTAATGAAGTGTGGTGATGGACGCTTGCCATATCTTGAAACTTAAACTAGATCTATGCCGAGGGTTAAAAAGTAATCAGGTCATGATTTGAAATTAAAGAACATCCATGTCGGTTTTCGAGGGGGAGAGAAAACCTATTCCAATTTAGTCAAAAAAACCGGTCATCGACCGGTTAAAGAGAACACGCAACTAATACTCGCTGAGAAGTATTAAGCGCTAGGTTAAAGGGGTTTTTTGATTAAATAAATGCGGCTAATTGTCGCGGATTGTGTTTTAAGTGACTGATTTAATTAAACTATGTCATATGGCGCAGTTTTTAGCTAAAAGTGTGGCATATGACACAGTTTTTGGTTTTTAGCGATTCAGGCTAACTAAAAAATAATTGTTTACCCGAAGTGAAATCAAGCAAAGTTTGTCGGAATTTGGTGTTACAAAAGCGCGTTTAGGATGGTCTAGCCATACTTGCGTTTTCTTTCTTTTAACAATGGGTATAATTGCCCGCTCGTTAAATGGCGCTTAGCTTGCTAAGCTTGGCGACACATTTTTATTTTTCGTAGCATGTGTTGATCAGGCTACGATCACTTACTTAATCTATTTCAAACATGAAAATTAGAGTTCTTGGCGCTGGTGCTGGCGGTGGTTTTCCACAGTGGAATTGCAATTGTGATAATTGTCGCCGTTTGCGGCAGGGTGAATTAAATGGCAAGGCGCGTACTCAGTCGTCGATTGCGATTAGTACCGATAACCGCAATTGGTTGTTGTTTAACACTTCGCCTGATATTCGCGCTCAGCTGGAATCATTCCCAGCGATTCAGCCTAAAGAGGGTATTCGCGACACTGGCATCAAAGCCATTTTGTTAATGGATAGCCAGATCGATCACACTACCGGTATGTTGATGCTGCGCGAAGGTAAGCCTTTAGATGTCTATTGCACCGAGATGGTCAGACAAGATTTAACCACCGGTTTTCCGCTGTTCAATATGTTGAAAGACTATTGCACCGTTAATCATCATCCGATTGCTTGTGATGGCACACCGTTCACTATTCCTGGCATTGATGATATTCAAATTTATGCTCACGCCCTAAAAAGCAAAGCGCCACCTTATTCCCCGCACCGTCACGATCCGCATGATGGCGATAACATTGGCGTGATTGTCGAGCAAATTTCTACCGGCAAAAAACTCTATTATTCGCCAGGTTTGGGCGAAATTGAGCCGCATGTGATGGATGCGATGCAGACCGTTGATTGCTTGTTGGTTGATGGTACCTTTTGGACTGATGATGAAATGTGTCAGCGCAATATCAGCCATAAAAAAGCCCGTGACATTGGCCATTTACCGCAATCCGGTGAAGGCGGCATGATTGAAGTATTAAATGGCGTGGCGAAAGCGCGGAAGATTTTGATTCATATCAACAACACCAACCCAATTTTGGACGAAGATTCGCCAGAACGTAAAACCCTTGATGCAGCTGACATCGAAGTGGCTTACGATGGTTTGGAAATTGACTTATAAGAAGGTAAACGATGAGCAATATGGATCAAACACCCTGGACTCGTGACGAGTTTGAAGCCCAATTAAGAGGCATGGAGCGTTATTACCACATCAATCATCCGATGCATGTGTTAATGAACGAAGGCAAGCTCACCAAAGCACAATTACAAGGCTGGGTTGCTAATCGCTTTTATTACCAAGTGATGATTCCGATTAAAGATGCCAATATCATGGCAAACTGTCCTGATCGCGAAACCCGTGCCAAATGGGTGCAACGGATTTTGGATCACGATGGTTATCCCGGCGATCCAGGTGGGATTGAGGCTTGGATTCAATTAGGTATCGCGGTTGGCTTAAGCCGTGAAGAGTTAACTTCGCTAAAACATGTTTTACCGGGTGTGCGGTTTGCGGTTGATGCTTATGTGAATTTTGCCCGTCGTGCCGAGTGGCATGAAGCTGCCAGTTCATCATTAACCGAATTATTCGCGCCGAAAATCCATCAACAGCGTTTAGATAACTGGCCTGATGTTTATCCTTGGGTTGATCAAGAAGGTTACACCTATTTCCGCAAGCGTTTGACCGAAGCGCGTCGCGATATTGAGCATGGTTTGGAATTGACTTTGGATTGGTACAAAACCCGTGAGCAACAAGAGCGGATGTTACAAATCCTGAAATTCAAACTGGATGTGTTGTGGTCAATGGCCGATGCGATTTATTTGGCTTATGTCAACGAAATGCCACCTTACTTTAATATTGAGCAATGATTAATACTGAAACAACGATACGCTTTTCGCCCATGTACCGTTTGCAATGGGAAGAAGCTCAACAAAAATTTGTCATTCTTTATCCTGAAGGCATGGTCGAATTGAACCAAAGCTCAGCGGAAATTCTCAAACTGTGTGACGGTAGCCGTGCTTTGCCGGCGATTGTTGCCGAATTAGAGCAAAAATTTGCCACTTCTGGCTTGACCAATGATGTCACCAACTTTCTTAACGTAGCGTTGCAAAATGGCTGGATCCAACACGATTAACATCACTTCGCCGCGTTGGTTGCTGGCGGAGTTAAGCTACAAATGTCCTTTGCAATGCCCGTATTGCTCTAATCCATTGGATTACGCTAAGTATCCTAATGAGTTAAGCACCGAGGATTGGAAGCGAGTATTAAGTCAGGCGCGAAAAATGGGCGCAGTGCAGCTGGGATTTTCTGGTGGCGAGCCGTTAACCCGTCAAGACTTGCCGGAGTTAGTGCGTTATGCCCGTGAATTAGGCTATTACTCGAACTTGATTACTTCTGGCTATGGTTTAACCGAAGACAAAATCATCGAGTTAAAGCAAGCGGGCTTAGATCATATCCAAGTCAGTATTCAAGCCAGTAGCCAAGAACTCAACGACCATTTAGCCGGCACCACCACTTACCAGCACAAACAAGAAGTAGCGCGGTTGGTGAAAAAACACGGTTATCCAATGGTGTTGTGCGTGGTGATTCATCGTCAAAACATCCACCAAATGCCAGAAATTTTGGCGATGGCAGAAAGTTTAGGTGCCGATTATCTGGAACTAGCCAATACTCAATATTACGGTTGGGCGCATATTAATCGTGATGCTTTATTGCCAACCCGTGAACAATTCGCCGAAGCGGAAAAAATTGCCCAAGCTTTTAAAGAAAAAGTCGCTGGCAAAATGAAGATTTATTACGTGGTGCCGGATTATTACGAAGATAGGCCAAAAGCCTGTATGAACGGTTGGGCAACGACGTTTTTGACGATTGCACCGGATGGCACCGCTTTACCTTGTCATTCAGCGCGAGAGTTACCGGGGCTAGATTGTCCAAATGTTAACGATTTTAGTATCGAGCAAATCTGGAACGAATCGAAAGCCTTTAACTTCTTCCGTGGCACCGATTGGATGCAAGAGCCTTGCCGCAGTTGCGACGAAAAGCATAAAGACTTTGGTGGTTGCCGCTGTCAGGCGTTTTTGTTCAATGGCGATGCTGCCAGCACCGATCCAGTGTGCAGTAAATCACCGGAAAGACATCGAATTGATGCGGCGATTAATTCAGCGCGAGAGTTGGCTTTATCAGCGGATGAAAAACCCTTGGTATTTCGTAATAGCAAAAATTCCAAGCAGTTTTAATAGACAAGAAATTAGTCGAGTTCTTCAAAAAACTCGGCTAATGGAATTTCAAAACCTAAGCTGTGAAATTGGCAGCTGTCGTCAGCAAAATAATCGTGCAACAGCCATTCTTGATTAGCCGCGCGACGATAACATTCAACCCGACGGCTATCGACATCAATAATTAAATATTCTTGTAGTGACTCAAGGGTTCGGTAAGCCAGAAATTTATCGCCTCTGTCATAAGCCGCAGTTGAATCTGATAAGACTTCGATAATCACGCTAGGATGCGATAAAAACTGTTCTGCCTTACGGTCGTCAGCGTGGCAAGACACCATCACATCGGGATAAAAAAACGCGTTGAATTCATCAACGCGCAATTTCATATCGGCAATATAAGGCTGGCAAGGTTTGCCTCTTAGGCGCTGTTTTAAAGCAGTGGCGATATTTAAGCTAACCACAACATGCTCACGTCGCGCACCGCCCATCGCATACACCTCACCATTCCAATACTCATGTTTCTCGGTTTGGTCGGTTTCCCAAGCTAAATAAGCATCGGGCTCAAATTGTAATTGATAGGCGACTTGCACGGTTTAGACCTTACTCAATACCTGTTAAACCAACGACATTCCAGTTGTCGAAACTGCCAGCACCGGATGTGTCGTCACCGTTGTTGTATTGAATACGGCAAACATAATGATGAATCGCACTTGGAGCATCTTTACCAGAAATTTCAACATCGGCATTAACGATGTATTCATAATTGCCAAGACTCCAAGCATTGGTTGCTTGATTTGAGAAAGAAGCGGATTTTTCTTCGCCTAATTCATCTTTGATGTAGCTGTTGCAATGACCAAAAGCCAAAGCTGTCATATCATTGCTGATCGCCATAGCGTTGGCTTCGTCTTTGCTTTCAACCAAAAACAAATCCGATGCCGCAATGTCATACATAAAAGGTAGGAAAAATTTGATTTGGATTGCCAATAATGCCGCTAAAGCAATGGCAAACACGATAATTTTCTTTTTATTCATAATGGTGTTGTGGATTTTATAATAATAATTACAGGTTCGATTTCAGATAATAGCAAAGATTGGGTGGCGAGAAAAACTAAAGCAAGCCATTGATAGCTTTAGATTAACGCTAATCGAGCATAAAGCGATGGGGATAAGTGATTTGGTTTGGCATTACAAACGCTTGAAGAGCCTGTATCCAAATCTCCCAGCTGTTACGTAGAATAGTTAATTTTTCCCGCACAGACAGTCTGCCATGATTATTTTGTCTTGCAGAATTTCAATCACTTAAATAACTACTGATTAAACATGGAAAACAATCAATTCCCCGCTACCCGCATGAGACGGATGCGTTATCAAGATTTTTCACGTCGATTGATGCGCGAAAATCGATTAACCAGCGATGACTTAATCTGCCCTTTGTTTGTGATTGAAGGTAACAATCGGCAAGAAGCTATCGGCTCTATGCCTGATGTTCAGCGCATGTCGATGGATTTGATCTTAAAAGAAGCCGAAACGCTATTGAATTTGGGCGTCCCAGCTATCGCTTTGTTTCCAGTGATACATCCCAAAGGCAAATCCTTATTAGCCGAAGAAGCTTACAACCCAGAGGGCTTGGCTCAACGCACCGTCAGAGCCTTAAAAAGCAATTTCCCAGAGCTAGGCGTGATAACTGATGTTGCCCTCGATCCATTCACGATTCACGGCCAAGATGGTTTGTTAAACGATCAAGGCTATGTGATTAACGATGAAACCGTCGAAGTGCTATGCAAACAAGCTTTGTCACATGCCGAAGCCGGCGCTGATATTGTTGCACCATCGGACATGATGGACGGTCGAATCGGCGCAATCCGCGCCACGCTTGAAGCCAATGGCCATATCAACACCCGCATTCTGGCTTATTCCGCCAAATACGCGTCCAGCTTTTACGGCCCATTCCGTGATGCGGTGGGTTCGGCCGGTAATTTAGGCGGCGGCAATAAATACAGCTATCAAATGGACCCAGCTAATTCTGACGAAGCCTTGCGCGAAATCGCGCTAGATTTACAAGAAGGTGCCGACATGATTATGGTCAAGCCGGGGATGCCTTATTTAGACATTATCCGTCGCGCTAAAGATGAGTTTGGTGTGCCGACTTTTGCTTATCAAGTCAGTGGCGAATACGCCATGTTAAAAGCCGCTGCCGAAAATGGTTGGCTGGATGAAAAACAAACGGTTTTAGAATCATTATTAGCCTTTAAACGCGCCGGTAGTGATGCGATTTTGACTTATTTTGCCAAACAAGCCGCGCAATGGCTTAAACAACAATAACGGAGTGATTCACCATGCAAGACCCGCAATATGGCGAACATCGTCGTCGTTTTCGAATTGAAGAAGCTTTATTGATTATCTTATTGGGCTTGGCCCTATTGGGCATCAGCGTCACCGAATTTTCTCCTTCCGATGGTTATGCCTATTGGTTAGGGATTGTGTTTGTATTTGCGGTGATTGCGGTTTTGATTAGCTGGTTTAAATCCAAAAAAACCGATTTGGATTTTGGCGCGATAGTCAAAGAACAAGCCTTGCATTGGTTAACCACTTTGATTGTGGTGGGTGGTGCATTTTTGCTACAACAATCGGGACGCTTAGACGAAACTAGCGCCAGTTTAGTGGTGTTATTAATTTTAGCGCTGGCGACCATGTTGGATGGGATTCGGATTGGCTGGCAGCTCAGCCTAGTCGGTTTTTTCCTTGGCGCTTGTGCGGTGTTAATCGCCTATTTAGAACAATTCATGTTGGTAGCAGGTTTATTAGCGATTGTGATTATCGCCTGCACCATTATTTGGGAAATTTGGACACATAAACGAGCTTACCGATGACCGACCATTACGCCGTGTTCGGCGACCCGATTAAACACAGTAAATCACCGCGCATTCATAGCCTATTTGCTCAGCAAACCCAGCAAGATTTGGATTATGTTGCCCAGCAAGTACCCGCCGAAACTTTTGTAACTGTTGCCAATGATTTTTTTGCTAACGGTGGCAAAGGCTTAAATTGCACGGTGCCGTTAAAAGAACTGGCTTGGCAATATGCCGATCAACTTACCGAACGTGCCCGTCTTGCTAAAGCGGTCAACACCTTAGCCAAACAAGCCGATGGCAGCATATTGGGCGATAACACCGATGGCATTGGTTTGGTCAACGATTTAATCAGCAATCATCAGATTCAACTAGCTGGCAAACGGATTTTAATTTTGGGTGCTGGCGGTGCTACGCGTGGGATTATTTTACCTTTACTGGATTGTCAGCCTGCGCAAATCAGCATTGCCAATCGCACAGTTAGCAAGGCAGACGCCTTGGTTGCGGACTTCGCCGCACAAGGTAGACTGACGGCGCTGGGTTTTGAGGCACTAGCAGGACAGCAATTTGACCTTGTGTTAAATGCGACTTCTGCCAGCCTTAGCGACCAATTGCCGCCCTTGCCTTCTGGTTTACTGGCTGCCAATGCCTGTTGTTACGACTTAGCTTACGGCAACTTGCCGACCACCTTTGTCAAATGGGGGCTGGCGCATGGTGCGGCACAAAGCGTGGATGGCTTAGGCATGTTGGTTGAGCAAGCTGCCGAAGCGTTTTTTATTTGGCGTGGCGTAAGGCCGGCAACAACTGATGTGATTGCTTTGCTTGATGCCGAACGCCAGAAGTAGCTGCATTGAATGCACCCTACAACTTAATTTTTTAAAAGGCCAAAACCATGACCAATCCTTTACTCGAAATCACCGAATTACCGCAGTTCTCAAAAATCAAAGCCGAGCATGTCGTACCGGCGATTGAACAACTGCTAGACCAAGCGCGTCAAACCATTGCCACGCAATTACAAAACGGCGCACCTTATACATGGCAAAGCTTGGTTGAGCCGATTGAAGCCGCTGAAGACCGCTTAAACAAAGCTTGGTCGCCAGTGAGTCACATGAATGCCGTGATCAATAGCGATGATATGCGTGAGGCTTACAACGCTTGTTTGCCTAAACTCAGCGAATACGCCACCGAAACCGGCCAAAACCTTGAGTTATATCAAGCCTATAAAAGCATTCACGACAGCGCTGAATTTGCCAGCCTAGATCGTGGTCAGCAAAAAATGATCAACAATGCTTTGCGCGATTTTCATTTATCCGGCGTTGATTTAGCGGCTGATAAACAAGCTCGTTACAAGGAAATCAGCCAACAATTATCGAAACTTGCCAGCCAATTCGAAGAAAATTTGATGGATGCCACTAACGCTTGGCAAAAAGTGATTACCGATGTTGAACAATTACAAGGTTTGCCGGAATCAGCCTTAGCCCAAGCCAAACAAAGCGCGGAAGCCGAAGGCAAAGAGGGCTGGTTAATCAGTCTGCAATTCCCGTCGTATTTGGCGGTGATGACCTATGCCGACAACCGCGAATTGCGCCGTGAACATTACCAAGCCTATTCAACTCGCGCCTCTGACCAAAGCCCTGATGCCGATAAATGGGATAACAGCGAGGCGATGGAACAAATCTTGGCCTTACGCCATGAAAAAGCCCAATTGTTAGGTTTTAACAACTACGCTGAATATTCGTTAGCCACCAAAATGGCCGATAGCACCGATACCGTGGTCAACTTTTTAGAGGATTTGGCGGAAAAATCTTTAGGCCAAGCGCAACGTGATTTAGACGAATTGCGCCAATTTGCCGCCAGCGAACACGGTTTAGAGGACTTGCAGGCTTGGGATATTGGCTATTATTCGGAAAAAATGCGCCAACATTTTTACCAACTGTCTCAGGAACAAGTAAAAGCCTATTTTCCGGTTAGTCGAGTTTTGCCGGGCTTGTTCGCGATTGTTGAAAAGCTCTATGGCCTACAAATCAGCCCAATTACCGAGTTCGATAGCTGGCATCCCGACGCCCATTTCTACCAAATCATCGATAAAGATCAGCAACCACGCGGACGTTTTTATCTGGACTTATACGCGCGCGCCAAAAAGCGTGGCGGGGCGTGGATGGATGATTGTGTGGGGCGGAAAAAAACTGCCGATGGCATTCAGCATCCCGTGGCTTATTTAGTCTGCAACTTCACCCCACCAACTGGCGATCAACCAGCGTTATTGACCCATGATGAAGTAGAAACCTTGTTCCATGAGTTTGGACACGGCCTGCACCACATGCTGACCCAAATCGACCATTTAGGCGTGTCGGGAATTAACGGCGTCGAATGGGACGCGGTCGAATTGCCAAGTCAATTTATGGAAAACTGGTGCTGGGAAAAAGAAGCCTTGGCGTTAATTTCCGGTCACTACCAAACTGGCGAAGCCTTGCCTGATGAGTTATTCGCGAAAATGTTAGCCGCCAAAAACTTCCAAGCCGGGATGATGATGGTTAGACAGCTGGAATTTAGCTTGTTTGATTTCAAAATCCACCAAGACTACGATCCAGCCCAAGGCGGTCGAATTTATCAAACCTTGCAAAGCATTCGTGATCGCGTGGCGGTGGTTAAGCCTCCCGCATTCAACCGCTTCGCCCACAGCTTCTCGCACATTTTTGCTGGCGGCTATGCAGCCGGTTATTACAGCTACAAATGGGCCGAAGTGTTATCAGCCGATGCGTTTTCTTTATTCGAAGAAAACGGCATTTTCGACCGCGCCACTGGCGAAGCGTTTTTGCATAATGTCTTGGAACAAGGCGGCAGTAGCGAGGCGATGAGTTTGTTTAAAAACTTCCGAGGCCGCGAGCCGAAGATTGATGCTTTGTTGCGGCATAATGGGATTGTTGTTTAATTAGCGTTTAGCTATTTCGCCACTTTCGTTAGATCGAAAGTGGCATTAACTGGTTTATTGAAGATGAAAAATTGCCCAAAATGCGGTCAAGCCAGAGCTGGCGAAGTATTTAAATGTCCAACTTGCGATGTGTTTTATTCACAGCTCGATGAATTGTTGTTTGAAGAACAGCAAAAGCTGGAGCGCAACACGGTTAAAGGCCAGTTGAAACTGATTCTAGCCGCTGATGATAAATCGCAAGCGTTTAAGGATTATCTGAAATCGATTTGGCGGGAAACACCGTTAAAAACCAAAATTACCTTGTGGACGGTATTAGCGTTTTTGTTTGTTTTGGTGTTTGGGGTTTAGGGTTTAGTGTTT
>CAIZCB010000338.1 GCA_903931355.1 uncultured Pseudomonadota bacterium | reverse complement strand
TGCCGTTTCTGCTTTATAGCCCCATTTTTAATACAACCTTTAAACGCAAAGGAACCTTATAGTGAATCCTATCAGGAAACAATTTCAGTACGGCGATCGTCTCGTCACATTAGAAACCGGTGAAATTGCCCGCCAAGCCAATGGTGCGGTAATGATTAATGTTGAGGGCACCTCTTTATTGGTGACCGTTGTTGGTAAAAAAGAAGCTAGCGGCGGTGATTTTTTCCCACTAACCGTTAACTACCAAGAAAAAGCCTTTGCTGCCGGTAAAATCCCAGGTGGCTTTTTTAAACGCGAAGGCCGTCCAAGCGAAAATGAAACCTTAATTTCTCGCTTAATCGACCGCCCGATTCGCCCATTGTTTCCCGAAGGCTTTACTAACGAAGTACAAATTATTGCTACTGTCGTTTCATTGAATCCAGAAGTTGATACCGAAATCCCTGCCCTGCTTGGCGCTTCAGCTGCATTAGCAGTTTCTGGCTTGCCATTCAATGGCCCATTAGGTGCGGCTTGCGTTGGTTATAGCAACGAAGGCGAATACATCTTGAACCCATCATTGCCAGTCTTGAAAGAATCAAGATTGCAATTAGTGGTTGCCGGTACTCAACACGCGGTATTGATGGTTGAATCAGAAGCTGATTTATTATCAGAAGAAGTAATGCTAGGCGCGGTATTGTTCGGTCACGAACAAATGCAAGTCGCTATCAACGCAATCACCGAATTCGCTGCTGAAGTCGCAACCCCTGCGATTGCTTGGACACCCGCTGAAACCAACACCGCTTTAAAAGCCGCTGTTGCCGCTGAAGCAGAACAAAGCATCAAAGCCGCTTATCAAGTCGCTGAAAAACTAGTCAGACAAGATCAACTAAGCGCCATCAGAAGCGCTGTGGTTGAGAAATTGACTGCTGACGAACAATACAGCGAAAAAGAAATTCGCAACGTGATTGAAAACTTAGAATACGACGTGGTTCGTGGCGCGATTTTAAATGACCGCACTCGTATCGACGGCCGTGATTTAAGCACTGTTAGACCGATTACTGTCAGAACTGGCGTATTACCGAGAACTCACGGCTCAGCCTTGTTCACCCGCGGTGAAACTCAAGCGTTGGTAGTGGCTACTTTAGGTACCGAGCGCGATGCACAAATCATTGATGCATTGTCTGGCGAATACAAAGAGCCATTCATGTTGCATTACAACTTCCCTCCGTTCAGCGTCGGTGAAACTGGTTTTGTTGGCTCACCAAAACGCCGCGAAATCGGTCACGGTCGTTTAGCAAAACGTGGCGTTGCTGCGGTATTGCCAAACATGTCTGAATTCCCTTACGTGATTCGTGTGGTTTCAGAAATTACTGAATCAAACGGCTCAAGCTCAATGGCTTCGGTTTGCGGTAGCAGCTTGGCATTAATGGATGCTGGCGTGCCAATCAAAGCCCCTGTTGCTGGTATTGCGATGGGCTTGATTAAAGAAGGCGATAAATTCGCAGTCTTGTCTGACATCTTGGGTGACGAAGATCACCTTGGCGACATGGACTTCAAAGTTGCTGGTTCAGAAAACGGCGTAACCGCTTTGCAAATGGACATCAAAATCGACGGTATCACCGCCGAAATTATGAAAGTCGCATTAGAACAAGCTAAACAAGGTCGTCTGCACATCTTAGGCGAAATGAACAAAGCCTTGTCTAGCACCCGCGAAGAAATGTCTGATTTTGCACCACGCATCATCTCGTTCAAAATCGACCCAAGCAAAATCCGTGAAGTTATCGGCAAAGGTGGCGTCACCATTCGCGCGATTACCGAACAAACCGGTGCCAGCATTGATTTAACTGATGACGGCGTGGTTAACGTCGCCTCTGTTGACAGAGCTGCTGGCGAAGAAGCCCGCCGCATGATTGAAGAAATCACTGCGGAAGTTGAAGTTGGTAAAGTTTACGAAGGTAAAGTGGTTCGTTTAATGGACTTCGGTGCATTCGTCACCATTTTGCCAGGCAAAGATGGCTTGGTTCACATTTCTCAAATCTCTGACGAGCGCGTCGAAAATGTCAGCGACAAGCTGTCTGAAGGCGATGTAGTCCGCGTTAAAGTTTTGGAAATCGACCGTCAAGGCCGTGTGCGTTTAAGCATGAAAGAAGTCGATAGCG
>CAIZCB010000337.1 GCA_903931355.1 uncultured Pseudomonadota bacterium | reverse complement strand
CGTGTTCGACTACCACTTGATCTTTTTGAGTGAAACTACAGTTACCGCCTTGTTCTGCGGCTAAATCGACAATCACGCTACCGGCTTTCATCGACGCAACCATTTCTGCAGTAATTAACTGCGGGGCAGGTTTGCCGGGGATTAAAGCGGTGGTGATGATAATGTCCACTTCTTTGGCTTGTTGGGCGAACAAAGCCATTTCCGCTTCGATAAATTCCTTGGACATGGTTTTGGCATAACCACCAGCACCGGCACCGTCTTCTTTAAAATCTAATAGTAAGAACTCAGCGTCCATACTTTCGATTTGTTCTTTCACTTCGGGGCGAGTGTCAAAAGCGCGAACGATTGCGCCCATGCCTTTAGCCGCGCCAATCGCCGCCAAACCGGCGACACCTGCGCCAATTACCAATACTTTAGCCGGCGGTACTTTGCCAGCAGCGGTGATCTGGCCGGTAAAAAAGCGACCAAAATGTTGCGCTGCTTCAACCACGGCGCGATAGCCAGCGATGTTAGCCATCGAGCTAAGAGCGTCCATTTTTTGGGCGCGGGACATACGTGGCACACTGTCCATTGCTAACACAGTGACGTTTTTAGCGGCTAATTGCTGCATCAAAGCTTCATTTTGTGCCGGCCAGATGAAGCTGATTATATGTTGTCCACTGTGCAATAACTCAACTTCGTTAATGCCTAATTGCGGATGAAATTCAGGGGCGCGAACTTTAAGGATGATTTCAGCTTGGTTCCATAGTTCTTGAGTTGAGTTGACGATAGTGACGCCGGCTTGACGGTAGGCTTCGTCAGAAATATTAGCCGCATCACCTGCGCCACTTTCGACAAACACTTCAAAACCGAGTTTGATAATTTTGTCCGCTGCCTCCGGCGTGGTTGCGACGCGTTTTTCGCCGTCGTGAACTTCCTTGGGAATACCGATTTTCATGCGACCTCCTGATTATTTTTGAGGGATAGGAAAACAAAGTCCATGTCGAGAATAGGGGAAGGGCTGGGTTTTTTCAATTGTTTTCTCTGGGTTGATGGATTTAACTTAAAATCGTGATTGTTTTGGTTTTTAAACTTTAAATTTCGTGTATCAGGCAAAAGATTTTATAGAAACAACCCAAGGCTTATTGTTTGCGGTGGTGATGGCGGGCGTTGAAGCCGGCAAAGTCCGTTGTTTCTTGCGCTATATTCAAATCGATCAACATTGGCAAAAGGTTAATACCGATATTGCCAATCAATATTTACAAACTAATTTTCCACAGTATTTGTTTTATTCAAATCAACTCGATGCTGAGCTGCATGGCGTTGAGTTAAGCCAGATTGTTAGCCATTATTCGCCGCAAAAATCCTTACAAAGCTTGTTGCAACAACTGCCAAGTGATCAAGTTATCGCTGATTTACAGCAGCTCTGTGGCTTATTTGCTGAGCAAGCAATTGATTTACAACAAATCGGTATTACCGGTTCTTGTTTAGTCGGTCTGCAAAATCATCATTCTGATATTGATTTGGTTTGCTACGACCGAACTGAATTTCATCGATTACGAAACGTGGTGCAAAGCTTGATTGCCAGTAATGATTGTCAAGATTTGGCTGATGCTGACTGGTTGGAGGCTTATCAGCGCCGGAATTGCGATTTGTCGTTGGATGATTACATTTGGCATGAGCAACGCAAGTACAACAAGGCTTTGATTAATCAGCGTAAGTTTGATTTGTCTTTGTTGGTGCCTAGTCAGTCGGTTAATCAGCAATTTCAGAAATTGGGGATGATTGAGTTACAGGCGAAGGTGATCGACGATCAATTTAGTTTTGATTATCCGGCGGAGTTTTTGATTGATGATCCTGAGATTGAACGTGTGGTTTGTTTTACCGCAACTTATAACGGCCAAGCGTTTAACGGTGAGCAAGTCGCGATTTCTGGGCAGTTGGAGCAAGATCAATTCGGTGTTAAGCGGGTTGTGGTCGGTTCTAATCGTGAAGCACTGGGAGAATATATTAAGGTGATATATGGTTAAAGCGATCATTTTTGATATGGATGGCTTGGTAATTGATAGCGAAGCGGGTTATGTTGCGGCTTGGCGGCAAACCGCGCTTGCGATGGGTTATCAGATTGATGAGGACTTTGCGTTAGGCTTATCGGGGGCAAATGCTGAGCAAGTTAAAAGCTATTTGCTCGAAAAATTGGGCAACGATTTCGATTTGGCGCGGTTTAGTGAATTAAGCACCGACTATTGGTTGGCGCATGTTGAGCAATATGGGATTACAGTTAAGCACGGTTTTTTTAGTTTGCTTGACTTGATTCAACAACAAAACCTAGCGTTTTGTATTGCTACTAACAGCCGACGTTTACAGGCTTTGCGCTGTTTAAAACTGGCGGGTTTGGAAAATGTATTTAGCAATGTGATTGCTCGCGATGATGTGGTGACAGGTAAACCCGCGCCGGATTTATTTTTGAAAGCGGCTGAGGTTTTGGGGCATCCAATAGCGGATTGTTTGGTATTAGAAGATTCGCCAATTGGCATTGCGGCTGCGGTTGCTGCGGGAGCGCCAAGTTATTACATTCCTTCTCAATTTCCGATTGATGAGTTTGCCTGTGTGCAGGCAAATTCGGTATTTAATGATTTGCAGCAAGTGGCAGAGTTGCTTCTGATTCATCGAACATTGAGACAGTAATCTTAACGACTGAATTTGTCTTGTTGGCTATTGAAAATAATCCCACCTAATGATTGGTTATAATGCCCAGCATTTTGAATGTAATGGAATTAGGTTTGTGGAAGCGCATCAGCAAAAAGTGACAGTTTTAGCACCGGCCAGGTTGCATATGGGGTTTATCGATCTAAGCGGGGCTTTGGATCGACACTTTGGCAGCATTGGCATTGGCTTAAATGAGATTTACACACACCTATCGATTAGCAAGGCGGAATCATTAACCGCTAAAGGCCCTTGTCATCAGCGCGCTTTGAAATGTGCGCGGCAATTGTGTGTGGCGTTGAATGTGTCTGACGCGATAGACATTGAAGTAATCAGCGCAATTCCTGAGCATGTTGGTTTGGGGTCGGGGACGCAAATGTCGTTGGCGATTGGCATGGCGCTTAGTCGGTTTTATGGTTTGAATTTATCGGTGCGCGAGATTGCGCAATTGACTGATCGCGGCGCACGTTCTGGCATTGGGATTGGCGTATTTGAGCAGGGCGGTTTGGTGGTTGATGGGGGGCGTGGCGCGAATACGGTTACTCCGCCGTTGTTGTCACGAATGACAGTGCCAGCCAATTGGCGATTTATTTTGGTGTTCGATCAACGCGGCCAAGGTTTGCACGGCGAGCAAGAGATTAGTGCCTTTAAGCAATTGCCGCCGTTTCCAAGACGCGAAGCTGAGTGCTTGTGTTATCTATTATTAATGCAGGCTTTACCGGCGATTGCTGAGGCGGATTTGCATAAATTCGGCGCAGTGATTAGCGAATTGCAAGCGGCGGTGGGTGAGCATTTTGCGCCAGTGCAGGGCGGTATTTTTACCAGCACTGATGTTGCCGCAGCGATTGATAGTTTGCAGCAACAAGGCGCGGTGGCGATTGGTCAAACCTCTTGGGGGCCGACCGGATTTTGTGCGGTACAAGGTCAGCAATTCGCCGAGCAATTGGTGGCTAAGTTACAAGCCAATGCACCGGCTTCATTGAGCTTTGCGGTGGTTAGTGCTCGTAATTCTGGCGCTGAAATTAGCGTTGAGTAGGGTTTTATTCAATTCGATGTTCAGCGGAATCGGTTTGTTGCCAGTTATCTATCCAGCTTGCTTTAATCAAATCACCGCTTTGCAGGTTTTTTAAGCGAAAGCTAAAAAACGGGTTTTTCGACATACTGCCGCCCATGTCTACGCTCAGCACTTCTTGTCCATTGTGTTGAATCGTCAACTCTTGAATAAAGTGAGCAGGGATTAATTCACCGCTGATAGGGTCGCGGTTACGGCCGTTTTCCATCGGGTGGCTAATCAGCACTTTAATTTCGGTGTCATTTGCCTGTTTTTGGCTTCTTAGTTTTATCGTCGTCATATCAACCGGTTCCACAGCCGCCTTGCATCACATTGACCCATTGCTGGGTTTTTAATAAGCGTTCGCCTTGTTTGGCAATCACGATGACATTGCAGCTCTCGGCCATTTTGATTCTTGCGGTCATATAAATGCTGGCGTTGCTGGAGAATTGGACGGTGGCTGCTAATGGGGTTGGGTTTTTCTCAACCCAAATCGCGATTTGAGAAATCTGTTCTAAATCGCTGCTGATGGTGATTGGTACGACCGCACCATTTTCAGCGCTTTCAGGTAGTTTCAGTTGTAAATCTGCACTGTCGATGACAGTTTGATTGCCATAAAAAGCCTTGAAGCTATCTTCAAATAAGCTTGGGCTGAAATGTTCAAGCGTCCAGTTGGCGCGTCCTGCGCGACTTGCAAATAAAGCACTAAAACCAATTAATACTTTCAGTATTTGTGTACAGAATATTCGGCGTGGAAGTGACATTTTTAATAAATAACCGTTTTATTGATATACATCAAAAAAATAAAAAAATCGTTT
>CAIZCB010000336.1 GCA_903931355.1 uncultured Pseudomonadota bacterium | reverse complement strand
TGGTTATTGCACCCTACCCGTTACGCCGTAGCGGTACCGGTTGCGCCGTACGCGGTACCCATTACGCCGTACGCGGTACCGGTTGCGCCGTACGCGCGGTATTGGTCATCGTGGTTTAGCGCATCGTACCGTGGTGCGTAACATCAATTAATATGTCAGCGCGTCACCACCAAACAGGAAAATCATCAAATTGTTCACGAATTTTAGCTAAACCATCGGCATCCAAAGTTGAAGTAAATTCAACGTTCATTTGATGAGTCCCTGTAATATCGAGCTTGGTGAACTTCCAAATCAATAACCACATCAATTCAGATTGCTGTTTTAAAACTAAAGCAAAATTTCCGTTCATATCATTAAAGCTAGCTTCTTCATAAGAAGACTTATGTAGTGCTTGAACGAATTTATCCCATACTAAACATTCAATCCAAACAGTCCCTTCATAACAAAACTGATGTAAAAACTGCTGAATTTTGATCTGTAGTAATGTTTTTACGGCAGGAATATGATCATCAACCTCTACAACTTCGAGATGAAAAACGAACGGAATTTCAAAATCAATATTCATTTATATTGCCCTTTTATCTCTGTAAAGCGTGAATTAATGATGGTAGTTGTCCCAACTGTCGGGGTGGAGCGAATTTCAATTCCCAGCCATCAACGGATAGGATTTGATTATAAGGAACTCCATTTTTGATAGCTACATTGACTGCTGATTGCAAACTGACTAATTGCTCTTGAGACGCCAATCTGACAGCATCAGGCGTGTAATTTAGAGCCTTCATTTGTGCGTATTCTGCCAGATGTTCAGTGGCATTTCCTGCGACCCATACTCGCTGACCATTGGAAAGTGACATTTCAAAAGAGCGTGGAATAACAGAACCAGTATAAACAGATTGAGTTGGAGTTATAGCGTCAAAAACAGTACCTGTTTTGGTTATACTATTTGTTTCCTCCGCTCCACTCGCCTTACCCACCCTAGCCACCACATCATCGACATAAGGCGTCATTTTAGAAAGCAAGCTAGAAACATAAGGTGCAGCCTTATAGCCTAACCCGCCTAAACCAGCAGCAATACCCGCATTAACACCCAATTCAGCCGAGCGATTTTGGTCGCCGGGATAGGTGTTAGGGTTAAACGAATCAAGTACACGTTGGCCGATAGTCGATGAATAATCGCCGATTAGCAAGTAGGGCGTAATAGCGATAGCGTATTACGCCGTATGATCGAAGGCCAAAAAGGCCAAATACGGTGCAATGCGCGTTGGTTATTGCACCCTACCCGTTACGCCGTAAGCGGTACCGGTTGCGCCGTACGCGCTGAGGTGGTGGTGAATTTCTGTTGAGGCGCATCGTATCGGGTGATAGTTTTTTATTCATCTTCTTTTAAAACAAAATTGGGTACGCGAAACACCTTGCCTCTTTTGGCTTCGATTTCTTCTTCGCTTAGCGGGTTGAGCACACTCAGCCGATAATCGTAAGCCAACTCCGGTTTAAAAAAACACTCTTCGCCCAGATGCTGTTTAGCGATTGACCGTGCTTGCATCACAACCTCATAGTGCTGGTGAATATCGTCCATATTGGGCGTGAGCTGGATAAACACCATTTCAGGCCCGAGTTCTTCGACTTTGTACGCAGGACAGCTTAATAGTTTTTCTTTGCCAAACATCTGCACATAGGCAGGGCCAAAGACCACGGCCCAAGGCATGTCAGGGAGCCAATGGCGAAGGGATCTTAAGTAAATACTACTTGCTGTGGGCGCATAGTCATTAGCCATACCGATTTCCTTGTATTGTTCTGCACAACTATCTAAGCAGCTAATAAATACCTCAAAACGCACACTTGATGTCTTAAGGTAGGCTAGTAGTTGTTCCTGAAATCGGGTTTTATAAACGGTAATGCCGACACATCCTTGCCACCCGAATCCGCGAATGAACCAAGAGCCTCTGGCTCGGTTTTTACCAGAACACTTCCAGAACACCGTATCCACGTTACCATTTTCATAGACCAGCTGCTCAATATGATTAGGATCAAAGGGTGTTCTGGGTTCAGTCCATCCCCATTTCATAGGCATGTATTGCGGCAGCATAAGACAATGTAATTTAACAGCATCCAAAAAGTCAGAGGGTTTACGCAAGGAACAAGAGGTTTCAATCTTCAAGTTATATTCGATCATTATGGATTCCAGTCGGTAATTTTTTTGGTAGTTGGATCAAAAATTTTAATTGACCCTCCAGCAGGATTATCAAGAATTTTCTCTCGCAACGGCCCCGAAATCGTCGTCCCCGGACTTACATAAAGATCAATCGGCTTCCCTGTTGCAAAATACCCTCGAAATTGATTCGAGTTAGATAAGTATTTGACATTTTTAGCCTCGATAATAGTTGTACCTAGCGCATCGGGAATCACAGTAACTTCTTTGCCAGATTCAAGTGTTACCGTAATTCGTTGCGTATTTTTATCTAAATTTAAGGTATTGAGTAATGATGATTCAAATAGATTGCCTTTAGCTGCATTTGCCAAAACTCTAGCCTCACTTGCCCTAACTGCTTCGGCAACCTTAGCGGTATTTTTTATAGAGCCGATACCGACCAAATAACTAAGGGTTTCGCCTCCAGCCTGTCCCAATGCAAACGCATCGCCATTTTCATAGGCAACAGCTATTTGCTCTCTTTGACTAGCAGTAGCATTTTTCAGCACTTGTGCCAGCACATCAGGATCAGACAACGCGGCTAATGTGCTGGTAGTTTCAACAATATCTAGTATCGATTGCTGGTAAGCAGGACTGGATTGATCGCCAAATTTTGCAATAGCCAGCGTACTCAAGCCTTTACCGAGTGATACTATCGTATCAGCTAAGCCATTCACTAAACCACTGATTGCACCTTGTGATTGTTCAATGCTTGAAAGTGTATTATCGGCCTGTAATTTTGTACCTAAAGACAGCGTATCCAAGAGCAGTAAGTTGGCATCATTTCGAATAAACTCTGCCATTGCACTACGAACCATCTGTCTTGTATCGTCACACGCCGCCGAACTCACCCCAACACAGGCTTTAAGTGCCGCATCTCTAGCGTCACTAGTGGCTTTTAAACTGTCGCGATCCGAACAGGCTTGAGCATTACTCGGACTACAATCAGCTACGGCTTTCCAATATTTGTTAACCTCATCATGCTTCAAATAATTATTCGTCACCTCATTAAACGCCGAAGCCCCACCCGCGGTGCCACCAGCGGCGTAGCCTGAGGCGGTGCTGGCGATCTGGGTTAAGGCGGTGGCCAATGCGCCAGTGATACCCGCTTGTTGCAAGGCGTTGGCGACGGCGGGCGCGGTGAGTGTGCCGTTTTCACCCCATTGGTCGTTAATCGCTTGCGCGGGGTCGCTTGTCTTATCGGCTTGCTCCATTAACGCGCTGGCTTGTTTGACTTGGCTGGCGGCGTAGTCGCCCACGGCTTTACTGGCATCCCGCCCAAACGCCTGCGTAATCGCTACTTGCGCGTCTAGGCTGTTTTGCACTTTGTCTTTGTCGAAAATCGGTGACAAGGCATTTTCAGCGTTGGCGGTGTCGCGGTTGAGAGCGGCGACGGTTTCGGCTGCACTTTGGCCGGTTTTGGCTTGTTGGGCGGCAGCGTTGGTGATTTGTAGATCACCTGCGCTGACCGCGCTAAAGGTGGTGCTGTTGGCTTTGCCGCTGTCGCTGCCGTAACCCGCCATGCCGCTGGGGCTGTTTTGCATCAGGCCGGTTGGCCCCATATTTAGGCCAATCCCTGCGCTAATGCTGAGGCTATTGGCTTTGTATTTCGCTTGATTTTGTAGATCGCGGCTGGTGAGGGTTTCGGTGATCAGCTGGTTTAAACCTAAGTCCACCGCCGCGTTGTTGCTGGCAATCAGGCCGCCGATTAAGTCGGTGTTGCCATTAACTTGGATTTGAAAACCATCATCACCGGCTTTGAAACCACTTTGTTCGGTGACACAGAGGTAGTTGCTGTTGATGAGGTTAGCTATTAAGCAGTATCAATATTTGACTTAATACGGCATTGCCGTATTATATTTAACATGCATACTTTTATCGAATTGCCTATTTTTACGCGATATGCGGCCGATTATTTTAGCGAGGTCGATATGACTGCCTTACAGGTAGCACTGACCAGTAACCCCGCCATTGGCACTGTCGTACCCGGTACAGGTGGTGTACGCAAATTGCGCTGGTCTAGGACTGGCATGGGAAAGCGCGGCGGCGTTCGAGTTCTGTATTACGTGCAGGATATTAAAGGCCAAATTTGGTTATTGACGGTGTATGCTAAAAGTGCGCGAGAAAATATCGCGGCGTCCACATTAAATACTTTAAGAGAGATAGCCGACCATGCAAACATTATCTGAATCTGAATTGTTAACGCGCGATTCCAAGCGTGATCTTAATGCCGAGTTATTAGAATCTATAGCTGAAATGAAAGCGACTCCGCCTTCTTTGCGGAAAACTGAGTTTATTCCACAAGCAGATGGTTTAGTACGTCGATTAGTGACATTAGCTGACGGCACGGTATTACATAATGAACTGCTTACCACTACCGCTAGTGCTAGATTACAGTCAGGATTTAGCCAGGCTAGATTTGCAAAGTTAATGGGCATTTCAATTCGTACATTGCAAGATTGGGAACAAGGACGACGTTCACCATCAGGCGCGGCTAAAACATTGTTGCGCGTAGCGGAAAAACATCCTGATATTTTGCAACAAGTAGCAAACGGATAGTTTACTTGCTGTGGTTATTGGCGGCGTGGAGGTTCACCGCACACCACCCTACCGGCTATTTTTTGATTTTCATCAATGATTAATGGATGATGCAGTTTCGTCATATCGCTCGTCTTTCACGACAAGTGGTTCTGCAATCGTTTCCCATGTTGATTTGCCCAAAAGTTGCCAATCAGTTGGTTCGCTTATATTGGCTATATATTGTCGAATTAATCGGACAGCCAAGTTGAATTCATCTTTATTGAGTTCTACGAATGAATAAAAATCAAGAGATTCACCTTCTTCGCTTCTAATTATCATATAAAGTTTCGAGTACTCCATTTGAAAAACTTTATTCAATAGATCACCAAAAGCATTGTAATAACTTCGATTTACTATACTTCCAGTAAAGCTATAGTTTTCTGGCATAGTGCCTCGATTATTTTTTCCAATCCACAAACTTCCTGCCATTTTTATCTCACTATCAAAATTTTGTTTTGCTGATTAATAGGTAACCCGATAAGGTGCGCCAAATATAGGTTTTACCGAGTTTACGAGGCGCAACAGTCGCGAACGATGCGCCTCCTTGCGTCGGCAGCATCCTATCGGTCATCGTGGTTTAGCGCATCGTATCGTGGTACCTGACTACGGGCTAGGTAACTCGCCCCCAGTATCCTTGAAAAGAGCCATCTGGATATACCAATCTCCATACCTCACCCTGAGTTTCGAATTCAAACCATCGCTCCTGAAAATTCACACCTGCATAGAAATCTTTTACGTCAATCTCTTTTACATAACCATCTTGAATCTGTTCTTCAATCCAGGCTTTGAACCGTATAAACTCGTTATACGAATAAAATGAGTCTATTTCTTCTAAATTTAAATTATTCATTGTATTTTCCACGCAGGGTCAATTTTTATATCTTTGGGAAAAAGCAAGTAGGGCGTAATAGCTATAGCGTATTACGCCGTATGATCGAAGGCCAAATACGGTGCAATGCCCGTTGGTTATTGCACCCTACCCGTTACGCCGTAGCGGTACCGATTGCGCCGTACGCGCTGAGGTGGTGGTGAATTTCTGTTGAGGAGCATCGTATCGGGTGATAGTTTTTTATTCATCTTCTTTTAAAACAAAGTTAGGTACGCGAAACACCTTACCCCGTTTGGCTTCGATTTCTTCTTCGCTCAGTGGATTAAATCGGCTGGGGATTGGGTCGTAAGCCAATTCAGGCTTAAAAAAGCATTCTTCACCCAAGTGTTGTTTAGCTAGAAATCGTGCCTGCATGACAGTATCAAATTGCGGATGAATATCGTCCATATTGGGTGTGAGCTGGATAAATACCATTTCAGGCCCAAGTTCTTCGACTTTGTACGCAGGACAGCTTAATAGTTTTTCTTTGCCAAACATCTGCACATAGGCAGGGCCAAAGACTACGGCCCACGGCATGTCGGGTAGCCAGTGGTGAATACGCCCCAGATAAATACTGCTTGCTGTGGGCGTATAACCATTAGCCATGCCAATTTCCTTATATTGTTCTGCACAGCTATCCAAACAACTAATTAATGTCTCAAAACGGATGCCGGCCGTTTTAAGATAAGTGAGCAATTGCTCCTGATGCTCGGTTTTATAAACAGTAAGACGAATTCCACCTAGCCAGTTCTGAAATCTGCGAATCGACCAATTGCCACTGGCTCTATTTTTCCCCGAACACTTCCAAAATACAGTATCAACTTTGCCATTTTCGCAGACCAGTTGCTCAATATGGTTAGGATCGAAAGGGGTTCGGGGTTCAGTCCATCCCCATTTCATAGGCATGTATTGCGGCAGCATAAGACAATGTAATT
>CAIZCB010000335.1 GCA_903931355.1 uncultured Pseudomonadota bacterium | reverse complement strand
GGCAACATGTCCATCGTATTCCACAAAAACACCCAGCAAAAAATCGTCAGTGCTAATGGGGCAATTAATTCACTTTTGCCATGAAACGTGTCTTTGACCTGATTATCAACAAACTCAATAATCATTTCCGCAAAATTCTGCGCTAACCCAGGTACACCGGATGTCGCACGCTCCGCTACGGTTTTAAAAAACCAGATAAACAAAGCACCCAAAATCAGGGAGAAAAACAATGTATCCAGATGCACAGTCCAAAACCCTTCACCTACCGACAAAGGAGTTAAGTGATGAACAATATAACCAGTTGCGCCACCTTCAGCAGACATTTTTCCTCGCAAATACTTAATCGCGCCAATAAAAAAGCGCAAACCAAAAAACGGATAACACTGCGACATATCCAGCCAACAGCGTATAAAAATTAACAGATGGAACTTGTAAAACCATGGCAAAAAGCGCAGCCGTTAAAATCAGCTTCATCGTTTCGCCCGCATAAAATGCACTGACGATACCTTGCGCTTCCTTATTTCTTGCAAGATAGATTTTGTATGCGAAGTACAAATTAGGCACTAGTGCAATGCCACACCCCATAAGCGGAGAAAGTGCATATTGCCAACCACCAATCCATAAAAACCCCAATGACACCAAAGCGGTCACCAAGATTTGCGCATACAGCACTTTGCCGACAGTTGAAAATTGATTTCCGACTGCCATTTTCATCCCCTAGACCGTTAAGCGGGGCGATTATATCCAGCCCACCCCTTTAACGCAAGGCAACAAACTGCTTAACACTTAAAAACACTTAATGAATTTTTCTAATAATGCCTTCAAGCTCTTCCAAACTGGTGTAACTAAAAACTAACTTTCCTTTGCCGCCACTTTGATGATTAATCTCTACTTTGGCACCGGTTTTCTCACTCAACTCACTCTGCAAACGCAAAGTATCAGGGTCCACTTTTTTGCTAAGCTCTGCTGGCTTGCCTTCGTTCTGCTCTCGAACCAACTTTTCAACCGCTCTAACTGTTAAGCCTTGTTTGACAGCTTTGTTAGCAATTTCAATTTGCTTAGCCTCTTCCAAGCCTAGCAATGCCCGAGCATGCCCCATTTCCAACAAGCCTTTACCCAGCATCACTTTGACATCAAATGCCAACTCTAAAAGCCTTAGCAAATTAGTAATCGTGGTTCTGGATTTGCCAACCGCCGTAGCAATTTGCTGATGAGTTAACTCAAACTCATCCTGTAGCCGTCTTAAAGCTTCGGCTTCTTCTAATGCCGTTAAATCTTCGCGCTGGATATTCTCAATTAAAGCAATCGCCATCACCGAACGATCATCCAACTCTTTCAACACTACTGGCACTTCTTGCAACTCGGCTAATTGCGATGCCCGCCAGCGTCGCTCACCAGCAATAATTTCGTATTTATTATCGCCATCAATCTTACGGACAATAATTGGCTGAATAACCCCTTGTGCTGCAATTGAATCAGCTAACTCCCCCAATTTCTCAGGATCCATATCCCGTCGCGGCTGATATTTACCGCGCTGCAAAAACTCAATCGGCAAAGTTTGCACTTCTTGTGGCTTTTCACGAACTGGACTGGCATCACCCAATAGCTCACTCAAACCTCTGCCTAATCCACGTTTTTTTTGCATCATGATTTCGCCGCTTTTTCTTTTCGAATCATTTCACCCGCCAAGGCAATATAAGCAACAGCCCCTCGAGAGGCCTTATCGTAAGCCAACACAGGCACACCATGACTAGGCGCTTCGGCTAGACGGATATTCCTTGGAATCGTGGTTCTGAACACTTTATCGCCAAAATACTCAAGTAATTGATCAGAAACATCTTTGCCCAATCGACTGCGAGTATCGACCATGGTTCTCAAAATACCTTCTAAATACAAATGCGGATTCACACTGTCGCGAACATTACGCAAAGTTGTCATCAATGACGACAAGCCTTCTAGTGAATAATACTCACATTGCATCGGAATCAGAACGCTATTCGCCGCAACCATTGCATTCAAAGTCAGCATATTTAATGAAGGCGGACAATCAATCAAAATATAATCGTATTGATCTTTAATCGGCAACAAAGCATCAGCCAATCGCCTTTCTCGATGCGCGGCCGACATCAATTTCACTTCTGCCGCGGTTAAATCTGCATTGCCTGGAATTAAATCAAAGCCCAGCTCTTTATTTTTATAAACAATTTCAGTAACCGGAATTTCTTCTAGCAACAACTCACAGCTAGAATACTCCATGTCATCTTTGACAACGCCACACCCCATAGCCGCATTACCTTGTGGATCAAGGTCTATCAATAATACTTTGCGTTTAGTTGCAGCCAAAGCCGCCGATAAATTAACGCTAGTCGTAGTTTTACCAACCCCGCCTTTCTGATTGGTAATTGCAATAATCTTAGCCATGCAAAGTTCTCTCTAATTCAATTAAACAGCGCTCAGCATCAATACCTGGAACAGAAATCGGAATCACACGATAAATTTCACTTAACTCAGCTAATTCTTGCGCGGGGATTTGGCCTTTCATCGCCAACAAAATACCGTCATCGGCTTG
>CAIZCB010000334.1 GCA_903931355.1 uncultured Pseudomonadota bacterium | reverse complement strand
GAAAGTACCGTTGGTGCCAGCAACATCAGTTTGCGCGATGAAAGTCACTGGATTATCAACATCAGTAATGGTCAAAGTGCCAGAAGTGGTTAATGGCTCGCTGGTTTGATCCAAAGCCACTACATCAGCGCTCACCACTGCAGCATCGTTAGTGCCGTTGATGGTGACTTGCACTGAAGTCGCTGTACCGTCAGCTGCTAATACGGCAAAGGTATCAGACACGCTTTCACCGACATTCAAGCTGTCAAAGGCTTGATTAGCGGTGTAAGTCCAAGCACCGGTTTCATCGATGCTGAAAGTACCATTAACGCCAGCGGTGTCAGTTTGAGCAACAAACGTCGCAGCGTTATCAACATCGCTGATGGTCAAAGCGCCTGTAGCAGTTAATGGCGCATTAGTTTCTTCCAAAGCCACTACGGCATCAGTCAATACCGCCGCATCGTTAGTGCCGTTGATGGTCACTTCTACAGTGGTTGCAGTACCATCTGATGACAACACATTGAAGCTATCAACCACACTGTCACCCACATTCAAGCTATCAAAGGCTTGATTGGCGGTGTATGTCCAAGCACCCGCTTCATCAATGTTGAAAGTACCGTTAACGCCAGCAGTATCAACTTGTGCAACGAAAGTGGCAGGGCTATCAACATCACTAATGGTCAAAGTGCCAGAAGTGGTTAGTGGCTCATTAGCTTCATCTAAAGCCACCACTGCACTGCTTAACACTGCCGCATCATCAGTACCGTTGATAGTGACTTGCACCGAGCTTGTTGTACCGTCAGCGGCTGATACTTCAAAGCTATCAGTCACGCTTTCACCGACATTCAAGCTATCAAAGGCTTGATTAGCGGTGTAAGTCCAAACCCCCGCTTCATCAATGCTAAAAGTACCGTTGGTGCCAGCAACATCAGTTTGCGCGACGAAAGTCGCTGGATTATCAACATCGCTGATAGTCAAAGCGCCTGTCGCCGTTAATGGTGCATTGGTTTCATCTAAAACCACCGCCTCACTGCTCAACACTGCCGCATCGTTGGTGCCGTTGATGGTGACTTGTACTGAAGTCGCGGTACCGTCAGCTGCCAATACCGCAAAAGTATCAGAAACACTTTCACCAACATTCAAGCTATCAAAAGCTTGATTAGCGGTGTAAGTCCAAGCACCGGTTTCATCAATACTGAAACTACCATTAACGCCAGCGGTGTCAGTTTGCGCAACAAAAGCCGCAGGGCTATCAACATCGCTGATGGTCAAAGCCCCTGAAGTCGTTAATGGCGCATTGGTTTCATCCAAAGCCACCACCGCACTGCTAACAACTGAGGCATCATTAGCACCTTGAACAGTAATCGTGATTTGCTGTTCGGTACCGTCAATCGTTTTTAAAGTAAAGGTGTCGGTAGTCGAATCACCAGCTGCCAACGCTTGTAGTTCGGGGTTGTTGTTATCTAAGCTATAACTCCAATTACCGGCGTTATCGACTGAGTAACTACCCCAACCTTTATCACTGGCTTCAGTGGTTGCAGTTTGGAAGACAGCGGATTCGCCCAAATCACGATCAATTGAAGTCACAGAACCAGTGACAGTTGCAGTGCCTAAATCGGCATTATCAACCCCACCCGCTTCAACCACTTCACCGGTCACGGTGCCGCTAATCACAGCGGTATCGTTAACACCGTTTAAAGTAATCACGATATTGGTTGGCGTGACCACACCGTTATTAGTGATTGCAATCGGTGCTAACAACGCTGTAGTGCTGGTCAAACCTTGAATGGCATCGCTATTTGGCGTGAATTTGTATTCGCCAGTGCCAGAGTTTAGATAGACAATCCCGTAATCGTTGATTTGCTGTTGGTCGAAAAACAAGGCGGTTGCAGGATCGGCCACCGCTGTGCCACCGACCAAGGCAAAGCTTTGTAACAAGCTGCTACCGGTATCAATGGTATTGGTCAGATCAGCGGCTTGAATCGCAGCAGTATCATCACCAGCAGTATCGTCAACAGTCAGATTGTAGGAAGAACCGTCAATGATTAAAGCGTCATCGGTGCCGTTAATGTTGATAGTGATGGTTTCGGTCGCCGAGCCATCAGCACTAATCGCGGTAAAACTTTCGCTTAACGATTCGCCAGTTGCTAACAGCTTTATGTCTGGATTGTTGTTATCCAGCGTATAAGTCCAAGTACCATCAGCAGCTAATTGGAATGAACCATAGCTAGAAGCGAAATCTTGCGGCACAAAGCTGGATTGATCAGTATCGGCATCGGTGATGGTGATTTTGCCAGTCGCTACTGATTCGACATTCTCAGTCACTAAACCTAGATTGGTTTCGCCAGCACCGGTTGAGCTAATCACTGGCACATCGTTAGTACCGACGATGCTGACGGTAATCACTTGCTCAGTGCCATCAAGCGTATGCACCGTGAAAGCTTCATCAATACTGACACCTTCGGCCAAGCTTTGAATCGCTGGCAAAGTGTTATCAACGCTGTAACTCCACGCGCCGTTTTCATCAATGCTCAACGAACCTAAGCCATCAGCACCCGCTGACACAGTTTCCGCTACAAACACTGACTGAGCGTTATCGACATCTTGAACTTGCAAGCTACCTGAAGCAGTCAATACAGCTGGATCACTGTCTTCCGCAACTTGGCCCGAAATGTCACCGCTAATCACAGGCAAATCATTAGTGCCGTTGATGGTAACTGTTACCAATTGATCAACATAAGCACCGTTTTCATCCTGAACTCGTAGTGTGAAAGTATCTTGTGCTGTTTCACCAGCGCCTAACACTTGAACCGGATTGGTTGGGTCACCGTTTTGGCCGTTGTTTAAGTTGTAAGTCCATAAACCGCTTTGATCAACGCTGATTTCGCCATAAGTGCCGACCGCTGGGCTTTGTACCGCCCAAGTTAAAACACTATTCAAATCAACATCGGCCGCAGTTAACTGACCTGTGGCTTGAACAGTTGTATCTTCAGTCACAGCACCTTGATCGGCGCCATCGACCACCGTAATCACCGGCAAATCATTGCTACCGGTGACTTCAATGCTAATCACTTGATCAGTAAAACCACCTTGATCATCGCTAACACGGGCAGTGAAGGTTTCGGTAACGGTTTGGCCTTCGGCTAATTGACTTGTCGCCACCGAATCATTAGCTAAGTTATAAACCCACTCGCCGGAATCAGGATTGATGGTGATAGCACCGTAAGTGCCATCAGTGCTGGTGGTTGCGCTGTCGGCAAATGACCATTGTGCAGTGGCACCGTTATCAATATCGCTAGAAGTTAAAGTGCCTGTCGCTGAGGGAATACCCGCTTCTACGCTGCCATCATCAGCATTACCGGCTTCTTGCACTGCGCCTAATGCCGCTTGAGCATCAGAAGTAATCACTGGTAAATCGTTGGTGCCAGTAATGGTGACAGTGACATCAATCGCTACACTTGCACCTAACTCATCGGTCACAGTGACAGGGAAAGTTTCAGTCACCACTTCACCGGCTGCCAATTTATCGACATTGCTACCGGCATCGTTGTTTAAGTTATAAGTCCAAACACCGCTGTCTGGATTAACTTCAAAACTACCGTAAACTCCGCTTGCACTGCCAGCCCAAACCGCCGTGGCACCGCTATCAACATCAGTCGCAACTAATTGACCGCTGGCGATTAAGTTATCGGCTTCAAGCACTGCGCCCGTATTAACACTGGTTGCAACATCAATCACCGGTGCGTCATTTGCGCCGTTGATGGTGATGGTTAAAGTGGCTGAATGAGGAAACTCACCATCGCTGACGCTGTAAGTGAAAGTTTCAGTTAATTGCTGACCTTGCGCCAATTGATCGACAGCCGGATTAGCGTCATCAACCACATAGCTGTAAGAGCCATCGGCATTCAAAACAATGCTGCCGTATTGACCGGCTAATGCTTCACCGACCACGCCACTCACATCGCTGCTATTGCTAATCGCGGTCACCGCCAAAGCATCATGGGCAGTATCAATATCGGTATCGTTAGTCAGCACATTACCAGTCGCTTCAGAGCCTGCATCAACACCGGCTTCAGTCGCCACCGCTGTATCCGCTATCGCCACCGGGCCTTCGTTGGTACCGTGAATAGTGATGGTGATAGTTTGTTGAGTGCCATCCGCTGATTGCACAATGGCGCTATCAGTGGTGGTTTGACCTTCGCTTAAGGCTCTAATCGCTTCGTTAGTGTTATCAAGCACATAAGTCCAAGCACCTTCGCTAGTGATTTGTAACTCACCTTTGCTGGCTGGGCTATTAACGCTAAAACCGTTGGCTGGGTTATCAATATCCACCGCATTGACAACACCTGACGCAGTATCAAAACCATCAGGTAAACCGTGGGCTGTGACATATTCCTGTGATGCTTCAGTAACACTACCCGCAACCGTACCGGTAATCACCGCAGCATCGTTGCTGCCGTTGATGGTAATTAAAATGCTTTGCGTAGTGCCATCGGTAGCTTTAACGGTAAAGGTATCGACCAAAGTTTGACCTAAATTCAAGGCTTGTACCGCTGTCGCCAAGTTATTCAGGCTATAAGTCCATTCGCCTGCTGAGCTTAAAGTGTATGAACCATAATTGGTTGCGGTGGCAACTTTAGCTTGGAAGCTGGCTGGGTTATCAACGTCAGTCACAGTCAATTGACCGGATACAGTAGCGACACCGGCATCAGCACCGGCTTCTGTCACTTCGCCAGCCACAGCGCCAGTAATCACCGCACCATCATTGGTGCCAACGATATTGACGGTTAAAACCGCGCGTTGTGCTGCGGCAATGCCGTCAGAAACGCTAACGGTAAAACTAGTGCTGGCTGCGCCATTGTTGATTGCATTGATGGTGTCATTGTTGCCATCAAAACGATAATCACCGCTGACATGATTAAGATACAAACTGCCGTAGCTGGTGGTGCGTTGCAGATCATAAGCACCGTCAAAATAACTACCGACTGTTGCGCCAACCAAATGATAAGTCAGCACCGCATCTGGATCGGCATCAGCAGCATTGCTGGCTAAACTGCCAGTGACAGCATTGGTAAAGTCATCGAAAGCCGCAGTATCTTGCAGCGTAGCAATTGAGCCACCCGCGATGGTTGGCACTGCATTACTCACGCCTAAGAAATCATTGTTAGTTAAATCAATTAAACCGTTTAATTTAACTGCCAACTCTGGGGTAGCAGGGTCGTTATTGCTATCGACATAAACATAAGTCGCATCATCCGCTGCTACTTGTTGAAACCAAACGCCGTTGGCAGTTGGCGTAGTGCCACCCCAAGTTAATTTTGTGACGCCCGCTGCAGTAGCTAATGAAGTCAGATTAATTTTGTCCTGTTCACCTTCACCATTTTTTAATGAATGAAAGTCAGTAATGACATCCAAACTTGCCAAACTGGAGTCATTGCTTGTGTAAACGAATGAGTCATTACCAGCAGCGCCGCTCAGTGTATCGGCACCTTGTCCGCCAGAAATAACATCTGCGCTGCTTGTTCCTTCTAATACATCATCATTTAATGTTCCATTGATAGTAGCCATGCGATTTACCTCTATATTGAATAAAATTTCTCACTAATCAAACGGCCAGACCATCACTTTTATTTAAGTGATGGCCTAACAGCAGGTTTAAACAAAAGAACCCAATCTTTTGAATGAGTGAATTTATAACCAATATAAAATCAAATATTTCACACATGTGTTGGTTTACAGCATTAATTTCAAAAAACAATACACATAAAAACAAAATATAGTTTAATGAAATTCTGAATAAACTAACGAAACTTAAAATCAAGGTGATATATTAAAAACACATGCTCTACCCCATAAAACACATAATAATTTTATGTAACTAAAGGATTTTGGAATTTTATGACCGAAGAGTTCAGGGAAAAGTTTGTAGAAAACTTGAGAAATGCTTTACTTAAAAAATACGGAAAAATTCCGTCTTATACATTGATTGCTAATGAATTTAACCTTAGAGCAAGCCGTTGCAATCCTATTTCGCCAGAAACCGCTAAGCGCTGGTTAACGGGAGTATCAGTGCCGGAACTGCATAGATTAGCAGTGTTGTGTCAGGTACTAAATGTGCAATCGGAATATTTTATACCGGTAGGGAATGACGATTTAAGTTAAAAGTGAAAATAATCGAACCTCTTTCAACTTAGATTACTTCGATTCGGATAAGCCTGATTTTTTAGGTATTATGTTGATCCCCTACTTTAGCTGGTGGATTGCCTAATGACCTCTTTAGCTTTGTTATCCCAACATGCACTGCATATCCCTGATCAACTGCAAGCCTTAACAGCTGATATTTGCCAACAATTAAGCGATAAGTTATCGCCACAACAGTTGGCGGTTTTCGAGCATCCACAATTTGCGCTGTCAGCGTTTAAAGTCTGTGCTTGTAGTCAATTCATTACCGATAGCTGGTTAAGACAGCCGGATTTAATCCCCGATTTAGTCAACTCTGGCGATTTATTTTCATCAGAACGCCGCCACGCCTACCCTACTCAATTCCAATCTCAATCATTCGATAGCGAAGCCGATTTAGCCAAGCAGTTACGCTGGTTTCGTCGTCGGGAGATGGTGCGAATTGCTTGGCGAGATTTAGCCGGCTGGGCTGATTTGCATGAAACCTTGAGCGACTTAACCGCGCTGGCGGAAGTTTGCATCGAAACTGCTTTAGATTTTTTTTACCAACAAGCTTGCCAACGCTGGGGCACTCCAACCTTAACCGATGGCACGCCATTTAATATTGTAGTGTTGGGGATGGGCAAGCTGGGGGCTTGGGAGCTGAACTATTCATCGGATATTGATTTGATTTTTGCTTATGCCGAAGACGGGGTTTTAAACAGCAAAAAAGAAATTAGTTATGGCGAATTTTTCACTCGGATTTGCCGTTCTTTGGTTAAAGCATTGGACGAAATCACGGTGGATGGTTTTGTGTTTAGAACCGATGTTCGACTAAGACCATTTGGTGATAGCGGGCCGTTGATTATGACCTTTGACGGCATGGAAAATTATTACCTGACCCAAGCTCGCGAGTGGGAGCGTTACGCGATGATTAAAGCGCGCCAAGTCGCTGGCGATTTTAATACCGGTAAACAGTTAGCGGCTTTGATTAAGCCGTTTGTTTATCGCCGTTATTTGGATTACGGCGCATTTGAAGAATTGCGTTCGTTAAAATTCCAGATTACCCAAGAATTAAAACGCAAAGACCGGATGGAAAACGTCAAGCTGGGGCCGGGTGGGATTCGTGAAGTGGAGTTTATCGGCCAAGCGTTTCAGTTAATTCGCGGTGGACAGGAACCGGCTTTGCAACAACGCGAGATTCAAGTGATTCTCGCTGTATTAGATGAGCTGCAATTGATGACTAGCGAGGACGTGGCGAATTTGCAGTTTGCTTATCGATTTTTGCGGCGGGTTGAAAATCATATTCAGCAATATCAAGACCGACAAACTCACGATTTACCTAAAGAGCCAAAAGTACAAAGCATTTTGGCTTTTTCGATGGATTTTAGCGATTGGCCGAGTTTTAAAGCCGAGTTAGACGAGGTTCGGGTCAGCGTTCAAGCGATTTTTGATCAAGTGTTTTCATTGAGCGAACAAGACAATCGCCAACAATCGGCGCAGTTGATTTGGGCGGGTGATGAGCAAGCATTAGAGTTGTTGAGTGAATTAGAGATTAGCGAACCGGATGCGATTGTGGCGCTAATTAACGAATTTAGAAACTCGCTAGCGGTGAAACGCTTGAGTGCTAAAGGCAGCAAAGTTTTGCAGCGTTTAATGCCGCAATTGATTGACCAATTACCGCAAATTACTGATGCCAAACTCAGTTTGCAGCGCTTGTTAAAGCTGTTTGAAGCGGTGGCGGGGCGAAATGTGTATTTGTCGCTGTTGGCCGAGAATCCGCAAGCTTTGGCGCAGTTAATTAAACTCGCGGGCGCTAGTCCGTGGATTTGTCAGTATCTGGCGCAGTATCCGATTTTGTTTGATGAATTATTGGATAGCCGCTCTTTGTATCAACCGTTAAATCAACAGGCTTTAAACGACGATTTACAGCGTGAATTAGCCAAAATCGAGATTGCCGATAGCGAGCAATTGATGATTGCTTTACGGCAGTTTAAGCATCTGAATGTGTTGCGGGTAGCGGCTGCCGATATTATGGGTGTGATTCCGGTGATGGTAGTCAGCGATTATTTGACCTGGATTGCTGAGGCGATTTTAGAACAGGTGTTAAATCGGGCTTGGTTGCTGTTGGCGGAAAAACACGGCACACCGATGGCTAACGCTGATCAGCCTAAAGGCTTTGGGATTGTGGCGTTTGGTAAGTTTGGCGGGATTGAGCTGGGTTATGGTTCGGATTTGGATTTGGTGTTTGTTTATGATTGCGCCGATGGCAGCACCAATGGCGACAAACCAATCGGCAACGACCAGTTTTATCTGCGTTTAGCGCAAAAAATCCGCCATATTCTCGATACTAAAATGTTGTCCGGTGTTTTGTATGAAACCGATTTGCGCTTACGTCCGAATGGCGATTCTGGCTTGTTAGTCAGTCACATCGCTGCTTATGAAGCGTATTATCAAAACCAAGCGTGGACTTGGGAGCATCAAGCTTTAGTCAGAGCGCGATTTGTTGCTGGCGATGGCGATTTAAAAACTGCGTTTGAAGCGATTCGCGGTCGGGTTTTGGCTTTACCGAGAGTGGCTGAAACTTTGAAAACCGAAGTACGGGAAATGCGCGAGAAAATGCGGGTTAATTTAGCCAGCAAAGATATTGCTGTATTTGATTTAAAACAAAGCGCGGGCGGCATTGCTGATATTGAATTTATCGTTCAATATGGGGTTTTGGTCGAAAGCCAGCATCATGGTGATTTAAGTGATTATAATGTCTCAACATTTGGATGTAAATTCATTCTGGGAACAAATAATCAACCAAATGTTACGTATGGCTCTCAATATTCATCTTATACTT
>CAIZCB010000333.1 GCA_903931355.1 uncultured Pseudomonadota bacterium | reverse complement strand
TCCATCAGACCAACCGAAAAGAACATCTGCGTATAAAGAGATAAGTCAGATCGCGTATATTCATCGAAACGATGAAGAGTTTATAGATAATATATTGCCGATCTTAAATTACTATCAACAACAAGATTGTCAGTTAGAAAAAGAAGGTGCTCTGGTGTATAGACTTTTACTCTCTTTCCGGCATCAACAGAAAAAATACCCAATCCATATTCACTATCCCTAATAGATGCATTGTCAAAGCCCCCCCCCAAACTGCGGAATAAGAAAATTAATTCTTCGTAACTTACCATGGCTAATTCCATTCAAACAACATCAACAAAATAATTACCAAGCTTTGCGGAACAAAAGTACAACACTATTTTTTACACTGGAACATTAATTCACGCTTACCGCCTACTGGACTCTGATTACGCTCTTTTAACGCATAGCCATTTGGGCAAGTTTGCTTTGCACGGTCGTAGCAATTAGGCCAATCTTCTACTGCGCCGTTGCAGGTCGCTTTGTAGGTTTGGGTTTTAAGATCTATCATCTTCACAGATTGCGCAGCACCTTGAGGATTTGATAAAGCGTTGCAAGCCGTTAAGCTAAATGCGATTAATAGAGCGAATAATTTCATTGGTTTACCTTTGGGAATTGAGCAATAAAAAAACGGCACCCTAAGGTGCCGTTTTAACTTAAGTCTAACTAAGAATTAAATCCTAGAAGAATAAGATAGCACCTAGAGAAACAGTGTCTGACTCAACTTTGCTACCTGAAGTAACATTGTTTTTCTTCTCTTGTGATGTGTACTCAGCTACCAAGTTCAAAGACTTAGTAAGTGGGTGGTAAGCACCAACAATCCATGATTCATTTTCATAATCGAATGAGCTGTCTGATGCTTTAGAGTTAGAAACACCCCATGAAGCGCCTAACTTAGTACCGATACCAGGAACAGCGAATGTTGCTTGAACATAACCACCGCTATCTTTAGTTTTGTTACCAGATGCATTGAATAGACCACCAATTACAGATTGGCCATCCAAACCTTCGCCATCATAGTAGTAACCTACTAGAGTAGCACCAGCGTATGAAGCTTTAGCACCGATGTCGAAACCACGTGAAGTATAGTTAGCTGTGCCTTCGGTTTTTTGTGTAATACCAGAAACCCAAACGCGACCAGTTACATCATTAGCTGCGAAGTCATAAGTTGCCTTAGCTTCATAGCCTAGGTTAGATTTATTAAAGCTATCAGCAACACCTGTGGTTGTTGTGCTTGCTGGACGGAAGTTTTCTACAACTGCACCAGTTACTTGGAAACCATTAAAGTTTGGTGAAGCGTATTGAACTTGACCTTTCCAGTCAGCGTAGATGTAACCAGAACCGATACGGCCTAGTGTTGAAGAACCACCTGCTGGGCCGCCAACGCCAACGCCTAACAATGTCATGTCTGACAAGATAGCGTCAGAACCGAATACACCTAGATCACGACCTAGTTTGATAGTACCCCATGAAGCATCACCGAATGACAAGAATGCTTGACGAATGTTTAATGTGTTGTTACCAGCTGAACCAAGCGTGTTTGTAGCAACGCCGTTATTGCCTGATGATGTACCAGTGAAGAATGAGAATTGGAATGCGATGTCCAAATCATTTTGACGTGTTTTAGCGCCAATACCAAAAGCAGCTGGCAATAGACCAGTACCGATAGTGTTTGCGTCAGCTGATGATGTTTTAACACCAGTTTTGTTAACTGTTGTGTCAACTTGTGTGTTTGTGTAGTAAGCGTTAACGTTACCACCGATGTCTACAGTCCAATCACCAGCTGGGAT
>CAIZCB010000332.1 GCA_903931355.1 uncultured Pseudomonadota bacterium | reverse complement strand
CTCGTTATTGCATCAAGGATTTGCGCCGAATATGGCGTTATTGATGCATATGGACATGTGACTGTGCGAAGTGAAACAAACCCCAATCACTACTTCATGTCTAGAGACGTAGCACCTGAGCTAATTAAAGAAGAAGACATTTTAGAGTTTGACCTCGATAGTAATCCAGTTAATCCGAATTCACCAAAAGGATATAACGAACGCTACATTCACGGTGAAATTTATAAATTGCGACCTGACGTGAATTCAATTGTTCACAATCACTCACATGCAGTCGTTCCATTCAGTTGCACACCATGTGAGCTTAAGCCTATCTTTCACATGTCATCCTTCATTGGTTTAGGTATTCCCAATTGGGATATCCGAGATGCGCAAAAAGGAACTGATATGCTGGTCCGCAACAGCATGCTTGGAAAATCACTGGCTGACAAGTTAGGTAAGCATCCTGCGGCTTTAATGCGTGGACATGGATCTGTCGTGACGGGAAATAAAATTCAAACGGCAGTTGGCCGTACGATTTACCTTGATTACAATGCAAAAATGCAATTTCAAGCCATGATGATGACGGGTTCTAGTGACTCTGTTGTTTACATGGACGATGACGAAGTTGCTGCAAACGTTTCTTGGCAAGAATATTATCGATCTTGGGATTTGTGGAAGAAAAAATGGCTTAAAAAATTAGCCATTGAGAAAAATGAAAAATCTTAAGTTTTAAAAAAACCCATTAATGAACTGCACCCCAAAAGTTGGACACCCATCCAACCTTTGGGGCTTTTTTATGCATGTGAGTTAGATTATTGGTCTACTTTGATCGAATTTTTTTGAATTAGTATTTTATATTTGTTACTTTCTGAGCGAACAAAAGCGCTTGACTCTTTAGGGCCCAAACCAATTGAGGCATGCCCAATTTCAAGTAACTTTGCTTTAATTTGGCTATCGGCCAAAATAATTTTTAACTCAGCATATAACTTCTGAATGATCTTTGGATCAATATTTTTAGGCGCAGATAAAAGCCACCAATTGGTAATAGTGAGGTCTGGATAGCCGGCTTCTTTGGTCGTCGGAACGTTAGATATTTCTTCAAATCGCTGAGAGCCGGTTGTAGCCAAAGCTTTTATTTTTCCTGCCTTAATTTGGGTTCCTACCGCTGACCATGAACCAAAAGCCAATTGAATATCGCCACCGATCATGGCCAAAACCATGGGTGGTGTTCCACGGTATGCAATGTGTTCAATTGAATTGCCAGCCAATTGCGAAAAAAGTGCGCCTGCCAACTGGGGAGGTGATCCAGTTCCTGGTGAACCATAATTAAACTTATTTGGATTACTCGATGCTTGCTGTGCAAAATCTTTCAAATTACTAGGGCCGTTCATAGACGTGACGGCAATAAGAGGTGCCTCTGCAATCAATGAAATCGGCTCTAAAAGTGCTATTGGGTCGAAACCTAAATTATTAAATAGATGCTGGTTGACAGAATAATTCGCTGTTGGAGCCATCAATAATGTATAGCCATCTGGCTTAGCATTCACAACTTCTAGAGTTCCAATTTTCCCATCAGCGCCCGTTTTATTATCAACGATGAAACGCTGACCAAATTTACTCTCCAATGCTGGTCCGATAACTCTAAATATGGCATCGCCAACACCCCCGGCTGCATAGGGATAGACGATTCTGACAGGCTTGCTTGGCCAATCTGTTTCCTGAGCATTGACAGGAAATATATAAAACCAAGTTAAAAATAAAATTGTAGG
>CAIZCB010000331.1 GCA_903931355.1 uncultured Pseudomonadota bacterium | reverse complement strand
GTTCGTCGGGCAAAGTGTCAGCACTTACCTCAACAACTTGACCATCCAATGCACCATAAACGGTGTAATCATAAGCACCAATCATCACTCGGGTATTTAGACCTGGACGCAAAGAAGCCCGATCATCCGGCCTAACTCGCGCTTCTACCGCTATCGGGCCTTCGTTAGGGGTGATTTCCAACAAATGTTCACCGGGCTTGGCAACGCCGCCGATGGTGTTGAAATACAGACGATTGACAAAGCCGTTAGTCGGGGCACGCACTTCGGTTCTGGCTAATCGATCACTATCACCGCCTACCGCAAATTCAATGCGATTAATTTCAGCGGTGACTTCGCTAAGTTCAGAACGGGCTTCGGCACGAAAACGGGCATTGGCTTCTTCCAGTCGTGCATTGGTTTCGGCGACTGCAGACTGTAAACGCGGAATAGAGCCGGTGACATCGTGATAATTGGTGGTGAGTCTTTCGCTTCGGCCTTGGGCTTCCAATAATTCCATTTGTGATGCCGCACCTTTGCTGTACAAACCATCCATTACCTTAGTCAGCTTTTTAGCCAATTCCAATTCGGTGCTAAGACTTTGCGCTCGGCTACGGGCTTCGGTTAGCTCGCTTTGACGTTGAGAGATTTGCTGACGTAACACCGAGCGTTCAGAATTGACTTTTGAAGCTCTTTCCCGAAAAGCATTGCGCTCGGTGGCTTGTAGTTCTTCAGGAATTTCTGCCTCAAACACCAGTTGATCATGTTCTTCAGCTTCGGCTGTTAAGCGCGATTGCTGGGCTTTTAAAGCCCATAAGCGACTTTGGCCTTGTTGCACCGAAGTATTAGCTTGCACATCGGAGAGGCGCATCAAAATTTCGCCAGCTTTAACGTATTGTCCTTCGCGCACCATGATTTGGGTGACGATACCGCCTTCCAAATGTTGGACAATTTGCGCTCTACCTGCGGCAATAATCCGCCCTTCCGCACGCACAATGCGATCAACTGGCGAGAAAATTGCCCAGATAACAAATAATATCGCCATGATTAATAAAGCTTGCAACATGCGCTTATCGGCCTGATTTGACATCGAAGCCGGTAAAGCGCCAAAGCTTGCATCCGAAACATCAGCTTCAATGGCTGTGTTTTGATTGAGCTTATTGACTAGCTTAGCAATCATTGCACTTGTCTCACCGCAACCACAGAGTTATCAGCCGCCGGATCGGTGCTTTCGCTAATCCGTAAATCAATTGCCGAAGCCGGTACACCGTTTTGTAATAAGACGTTACGCACGGCATTAACTCGGTAATACGATAAACGCGCTGCTTCTGAAAAACCTTTTGGTGAAATCACTTGGATTTGCCAGTGCTTGTCACTTAATGAACCCACAACGCTTAGTTTATTGACTAACTCGCTGGCCTCAGCTTGCGCCAATTCGACTACATCGGGTGAAAACTTAACAACCAATCCACCGGTAATACTAGATTGAGCAGCTTTTTCGCCGGCTGCTGGGGTGATTTTTTGCTGCTCGGCTTTAATCGTTTCAGTTTTTTCAGATTGCAATGGCGATTGCTGAGCGGCTTTATCTTGCGATTGGGATTCAAGCTTTTCTGATTGTGAAGATTGTTGTTTGCTAACTTGTTCGCTTTTATCTAATTGTTGTTTCAATTGTTTGGCATCGGTTTGCGCCTTAGATAGCGCTTGTTTTAATTGCGCTTCTGCTTTGCTTTCAGTTTTGCTGTCTTGCTGTGATTCTGATTGCACTTGCTTTAAGGCTTGTTGCGCTGCTGACAATTGTTTTTGAATTTCTTTTAAAGCTATTTTCGCTGATGTCGTTGAATCGACACTTGAACTAGGCTTTACCGAATTGGCTTTAGCATCTTCTTCATTATTTTTGACGTAGATATCTTCGGCCGCCGCACCGTTACTTTTTTGTGGTGATGTCGTTTCGGTAACGACTTTATTTTTGGTCATTTGGGCAATTTGCAAAGTAATCCCAATGACCACGATACTCATTACAGCAATCACAAATAATAAATTGATGGCTAAATTAGTGACAGCATCAACGTAGCCAGGCCAAAAGGTATCCGAACCGTCGTTGGAATCAGAACT
>CAIZCB010000330.1 GCA_903931355.1 uncultured Pseudomonadota bacterium | reverse complement strand
GTATTCCTGAGGTAGCACAGCCTAATGTTGTTTTCATTCCGCCTAAAAATATTTCTACCGATCAAAGTAAACCCCGTGTCTTATCAGCTCAAAAACCGGTTTATCCTGAAGAATCAAGAGTTGCCAATGAACATGGAAAGGTATTTGTGATGGTTTTTGTTAATGTAGACGGTACGCCTCGCAACGTAGAGATTCGAGCATCTAGTGGTTCTTATAGATTGGATGCCGCTGCAGTGGATGCTGTTTATAAATGGCGTTTCTTACCTGCCAATAATAATGGTCAACCTGTAGCCTCTGAGTTGATAGTACCAATTGAATTTTCAATAGAGAGCGAATAGTCTGGTAATTTATTTTTGTACCGCCTAAAACTTTGATTACTTCGTTAAACTATAAGCTTGTCCGGGGTTTTACGTGCTATTTAGCAAGCTTAGGAGGTTGTATGTTGCAAGCAGAAATTCAGATTGATACTCAAGGACACTTAGTGATTCCTGTGGAATTAATGCAAGCTGTTAATTTTGGTAGAAACTCGGCAATGGTTGCCAGAGTCGATGGTGAGCGTTTAATTCTGGAGAAACGTGAGACGGTTAAACAGCGAGTAAGGCAACGTTTTGCCAATATCCCCGTTGAGCTGAGTTTGGCAGATGAGCTGATTGCCGAGCGTCGTCGAGATGCTGATTTGGAACTGATTTAATGAAAGTCGTTTTAGATGCTTCTGCTTTATTAGCCTTTCTACACAATGAGCCTAGTGCTGCTTTAGTTGATGGCGTGATTGCTGATAGCGTTATCAGTTCGGTTAATTGGTCCGAAGTGATGCAGAAATGTCTATTTCGAAGGGTTGATGTTGATGGTTTGCGTGACGATCTCGAATCGTTGGGATTAACAATTGTCAATTTCTCCGTCGAAGAAGCAGAGTGTAGCGCTGAATTATGGTCAGTTACTCCGTCATTGGGATTATCTTTGGGTGATAGAGCTTGTCTAGCGTTTGCATTGTTAGGTCGTTATCGCGTTTTGACAGCTGACAAAGCTTGGTTGAATGTCCCTGAAAATCTGAATCTTGATATTCAAGTAATACGCTAATTTTTTACTTATTAGCTTTGAAAGTTGCACGCAAAGCTTTTTCTTTACGACGTTAGTCGCGAAATCATCAAATGTATCTACAAGGCATCAAAAAAGCCATTGCCCCACGTCCCGTGAGCGGCAATCCTTCAGCGTTATCCGAACTCGATCCGGTTTTAAAAGCTATCTTCAGCACCCGCGGTATTAAAAAAACTGATGAACTGGAACGCAGTTTAAACAAGCTGCCTTCACCGTGGTTGTTAAGCGGAATGCAGTTGATGGTCGATGAATTGCTCAGTGCAATCCGCAACCAGAAAGCGATTTGTATCGTCGCCGATTTCGATGCCGATGGAGCCACCAGCTGCGCTTTAGCCATGCAAGGCTTGGCTTTGCTTGGCGCTAAGCGTTTGAGTTTTGTGGTGCCCAATCGTTTTGAATACGGCTATGGTTTAACCCCTGAAATTGTCGAATTGGTTAAGCAACAACAGCCGGATCTGATTATTACCGTCGATAACGGTATTTCCAGTATTGACGGAGTAAAATCCGCTAAAGCTGCGGGGATTAAAGTCTTAATCACCGATCATCATTTACCGGGCACTGAGCTGCCCGATGCCGATGCTATTGTTAATCCCAACTTGCCTGACGATAAATTCCCAAGCCGCAATATCGCTGGGGTAGGGGTAATGTTTTATGTGCTGATGGCGTTGCGAATTCGTTTGCGTGAAGGGCATTGGTTTGAACAACACGCCATCCCCGAACCGAATCTGGCGCAATTATTGGATTATGTGGCTTTGGGTACGGTTGCTGATGTGGTGGCTTTGGATCAAGTCAATCGAATCTTAGTGCATCAAGGTTTATTGCGGATTCGCTCCGGCCAATGTCATGCCGGGATTAAGGCTTTGGTGGAAATTGCTGGTAAGCAATTAGCTAATATTCATGCCGCTGATTTGGGCTTTTCGATTGCCCCGCGCTTAAATGCCGCTGGCAGAATGGATGATATGTCATTGGGGATTCAATGTTTATTGACCAATGATGTTGAACTGGCGCGGGATATGGCTGAACAATTGGATGCTTTGAACCAAGATCGCAAAGGCATCGAAGGCCAGATGAAAACCGAAGCGATGGCGCTGTTATCCGAGATGAAAGCCTTGGATGAAAAGCACGTTTCAGCCGGTGTCTGTCTTTATGATGACGGCTGGCATCAAGGCGTGATTGGGATTTTGGCTTCGCGGATTAAAGACCGTTTGCATCGTCCGGTGATTGCTTTTGCTCCGTCTGATAATGGTGAAATTAAAGGTTCAGCACGTTCTATCAATGGCGTTCATATTCGTGATGTGTTGAGTGAGATCGCCGCCGCTCATCCACAATTACTAAGCAAATTTGGTGGTCATGCGATGGCGGCTGGTTTAACCATTAAGCTGCGTGATTATCCGCATTTTGTGCTGTTATTCGCGGAAACCGTGGAAGCAAAATTACAGCAAGTCGATTTAGAGCAAAAGGTTTGGACCGATGGTCAGTTGACCGAACAGCATCTAAGCCAAGCTTTTGCCGAGCAATTACAACAAGCAGCGATTTGGGGGCAGGCGTTTCCCGAGCCGGTGTTTGATGGTGTGTTTGATGTAATTCAATGCCGGATTGTTGGCCAGCAACATTTGAAATTTGTGTTGCGCTTGCCGTTTAGCAATTTGTTGATTGATGCTATCGCTTTTTTTGCCGATAAACCCGAACATTGGTTAGGTTGCCGCAAAATTAATGCCGCTTATAAATTGGATGTAAACGAATTTCGCAATCAGCGTAGTTTGCAATTACAACTACAGTATGCCGAAAAATTGGAGTAACAGGTTTTGATGTTGGATAAATCGCTGGCTTGGATTAATAAACATTTAGTGATACTGCTGTTGGCTGTGGCTGGCTTGCGTTTGGCATTTTTAGCCTTGAATGGCTTGGATTTGCTGGGCGATGAAAGTTATTACTGGGATTGGTCGCGGCAACCGGATTGGTGTTATTACAGCAAACCGCCGATGGTGGCTTGGCTGATTGGTGCATTCACTTGGTTATTGGGCGATTACACCTTTACCGTGCGATTGCCGACTGTGATTTTAGGTACGGTGTTTTTAGGCTATTTCTACGCCACCGCTAAAGCTTTTTACGGGCAACGAGCGGCGGCATTTGCTTTGCTGATGATATTAGCGACGCCGATTAATATGCTGGCAAACTTCTTGATGACCATCGATCCACCGCTGTATTGCTTTTGGATGATGAGTTTGTATTACCTGCGAAAAGCCTTGTTCGATGGTTGTTCGCGGGCTTGGTTTTGGGCTGGGCTTGCTAGTGGCGCGGCCTTGTTAAGCAAGCAGGTGGCGATTGCCTTGCCGCTGTTGGTGTTAGTGTTTTTAATTATCGAACCATCGCGTCGGCGCTTTTTAAAGCGCGAATTTTTCTGGTATTTGTTGCCGATTTTGTTAGCAGCTTTGCCGATTTTGTTCTGGAATCAGCAGCATGATTGGGTGATGTTTGGACATAGCAAAGGCCATTTTGAGCATAAAGACGCGCTGAGTTTTGCCCAGCATTTGAAAGATGCTTTAGATTTTTTGCTCTACCAAGTGTTGTTGGTGTCGCCGATTTTGTTTGCCGTGGTGGTAATCGTCAGTGTCCATGCGGCGATTAAATTCAAAACCTTAACTTCACAACAGCGGTTTTTATGGTTAACGGGGCCATTGTTGCTGCTGGTGATTTTAGTGCTGAGTTTGCTACAAAAAGTGCAGGGCAATTGGCCGATGCCGTTTTACTTTAGTGGCCTGATTTTATTGGCGGGCTATTGGCAAGCTGGCGCATGGCGTAAAACCTTGAAATTTGGTTTGGGATTGGGTTATTTGATGGTGGTGATGACGTGCATTTTGCCGTTGTTATTACAGCTGTTCAATTTGCAAAATACCGCTTTCGACCCGACTAAACGCTTCAAAAACTGGCAGCAAGTGGCGGTTAATATCCATCAGCAACGCCTGATAGCCCAGCCTGATTTGAACGATACTTTTGTGGTGGCTTTAGGGCATCGCTATTTAGCCAGTCAATTAGGTTTTTACTTAGCCGATCATCCGCCGGTTTATCGTTTTGATACCAGTGGGCAAGTTTTAACTCAATACGAAGTTTGGGAAGGGCCGTTAAAATTTGTCGGTAAAAATGCTTTTGTGATTAGCGAAAGCGCGGATCAGGTGCCAGCTGATTTAAAATCGGCATTTGCTAGTTTTCGCTTAGTTGCGGAAATTGCCAATCCCAATAAAGCCAATGCATCGTATTTTTTATATTTAGCTGAAAACTTACAGGCATGGCCGAAATCGGCGCAGCCAGTACAATCTGACAATTGATATTTGATGTTTATTATTTTCCCCGTCTGCCGCGCCGAGCACCGAAGCGTTTACTGGGAACCGCCCGTTAGGGTCGCCGCATGGATGCGGCGAGTTGGCAAAGGGACAGGAAGTCCCTTTTGCCAACCCCCAGTAAACGCTTTGGAGCGCAGGAAGCAAGCGGCAGTTGGGTGGCCTTTTCTTTGGTTACTTTCTTTTGGCTACGCAAAAGAAAGTAACTCGCCTGTCGGTGCGAGAACCGACATCAAAATAAGCCTCGCAACGCGAAACCTTTGTTATCAACTATTAAAATTTTTCACTCAATGCCGATGGTATTGTGTACATCAGTTAAATAAACATGAAGCTGAATAAACTGAGTATTGGAATAAGTTTAGCCATCGCTTTGGCGCAACCTTGCATGGCTGCGCCTAAAGCCAAACCAACTCCCGCAGCACCAGCGGTTGCCGCCAAGCAAGTGGTGAAAATTGCTTATTTCACCCAACAACAAAACCCGCCAGCGGCTTTATCTAATCTTGATCCGTTCATTGTTGATAAAGGCGTGATTGGTGCTGAATTAGCGATTAGCGATAACAACACCACCGGCCAATTCACTGGTCAGCAATACAGCCTGCAAAAGATTGTCGTCCCAGTCGATGGCGATGTGGTGCAGGCATTTAATCAGCAAATAGCCGCTGACGTCGGTTTGGTGGTGCTGAATCTCAATTCAGAGCAAATGTTAAAGGTTGCTGATTTAGCCAGTGCACAGCAAAAATTATTGTTCGATGCTGCAACCAGCGATGATGAAAATCGCAACGGCCAATGTCGTCATGGCGTAGTGCATATCTTGCCTAGCCGAGCGATGCGAGCGGATGCATTAGCGCAATATATGCTGAAAAAACGCTGGCAAAAATGGTTTTTGGTGGTTGGGCAAACTCAAGAAGATCAATTATTTGCTGCTGCAATTAAACGTGCGGCCAAGCGCTTTAATCTAAAAATCGTTGCCGAGAAAAATTGGACTAATGATTTTGATGCCCGTCGCACCGCGCAAGCCGATGTGCCTGTGTTTACTCAAGGCGAAGATTATGATGTTTTGGTGGTTGCAGATGAACAAGGTTTGTTTGGTGAATATTTTGATTACCGAACTTGGAGCCCGCGCCCTGTCATTGGTACTCAGGGCTTAATTGCGACGGCATGGCACCCCAGCCATGAGCAATGGGGCGCAGTGCAATTACAAAATCGCTTTAAAGACCAAGCGGGTCGCTGGATGCAGGAAGTCGATTACGGGGCTTATCTAGCAGTACGGGCGATTGGTGAAGCCAGTGTTAGAAGTAAATCCAATCAAGTCACTGCGATTCGCGATTACCTGTTTTCTAGTCATTTTGCCTTGCAAGGCTATAAAGGGATGCCATTATCGTTTCGAGCTTGGGATGGGCAGTTACGACAACCGATTTTATTAGCCGCGCCACGATCTTTAGTCGCGGTAGCGCCGATTGAAGGTTTCTTACATCCAAAATCAGAATTAGATACATTGGGTTACGATCAACCAGAAACCAGTTGTAAATAAACGACTTAAAACACGGTTTTTAATCCTGGAATTCCTAAGTTTTGTATGTGAGTGGCATTGCTACCTTCTTGATAAGCCAGCAATTTGCCGTCATGTTGCCAGAGTCTAAACGCCAAGGCTTGCGATAAAACCCGAATCGGATAATCGCGCGGCAGTTCTTGTAGATAAGGTTGCATGGTTACAAAATCAGTCGCACCGTATTGTTTCATGATGAAGGCCAAGCCGCCGTTCCTTGGGCCAATGTTATAAGCCAATAAACCCAGATATAAATCGTTGTGCATTTCGCTGAGATAAAACTTTAAAGTCGCAGCGGCAATAAAAGCATTATGGCGGGCATCGGTTAGCGATAATTTACTGACGCCTAAACGCAGTCTGGCTTGCTCCATAATCGACTTTGGTACGGCGGTAATTTGAAATAAACCATGACCACCATCATGGCTGTCGCGCGGTAAAAAAGATGATTCGGTGGCAGCTAAGCCGCACAGTAAATGTGGATCTAGCTGATAAGCTTTCGCTGCTTCATCAATAACCGCGTAGTAGGGATTAGCTCTTTGAATAATGGTTTGTAATTGTTCGGCATCGTAGCGTCGATAGGCTGCATAAATTTGGTGTGCAAGGGTTTCGCTACGCACTTGCTGTTTGCCACCGACTAAACTGCGTAAATGTTTAAAAGCCGCTAAATAGTCGGTTTGACTTGCTAATCTTGCTGAGCCTGCCGCCAATCCCATAGCGAGTAAGCTGGGTAATATCCAAGCGAATACAATCAAATGTTTTCGTAATTGACTCCATAGCAACAAACCAAGGGCGGCAACCACTACCAGACTGACAATCCCTGCAGCAAAGGGTAATAAATTGGTATAAAAATCCGAGCCGGAAAATTGTTGAGCAAAGTAACCCAGTGCTAGCAAAGTACCAATAGCCGCGGTGACAGTGAGGCTCAAAAACTCTAAAACCGTAAACCACAGCCGAGTGTGACTGAGTTTATTTTTGCGTTTGCGAGTTTGCGGTTTTGATTGACGACGAGGACGAGGCTTCTTGGGAATTGTTTGCCGAGTTCGGCTCATAAATCACGACAGGTTAAGGCTGAAATTAACCATAGTTTATCCTGATTTTGCGCTATTTAACTTAAAGCCGAGTTGACGATAGCCGAGGCGATGGTATATTCCTATGCCTGTTGAAAGATGTTGTGAAGCATCATTCATGTCGCCAAGCTGAAAATTATAATAATAACGGGGTGTGGAAAGGCGTAACTGGCCTTTAGCTACTCTAAAATGCCCTTGGGCATGTTTACAACATCTAATAGATCAAGGATTATTCGTATGCAACCGCAAGATTATTTGCCGTTTTTTCAAGACCTGTTCACTCAAACTTATCAATCTACCCTAGAAAATCCAGTTTATGCCGCGTGTTTGTCGGTGGTGGTGTGGTTGCTGACAGCGATTTTCTACAGCATCAGAATTGGTTTCTTAAATGGTAGAAACAAACGGGCAATCAAAACCATTGCTGATATTAAGCAAGCTTTGGCTGCAGCCGAACAACAAGTTCAGCAAGTTCAAGATGAAATGCTTGCTCAGCAACAGCAGCTTGATCAAACCAACCAAAGCAATGCTGAATTGAAAGAGCAATTAAAAGAAATTGCTGGCCAATTAAGCGCTGCTATTCAAAGCTTAGCGGCTAATCCTGATTTAGGTCAGCAAGGTTTGTCAGTCGGACAAGGTTTATCCGCAGAAGCCTTATTGCAGCGTTTTAATGCCGCTAATCAACAAATTTGTCAGAACTTATTGGCTCAACGTCAAAAACAAGCCGATTTAGAAGCCGACTTGCAAGCTGAAGCTGGAAAATTGGCTGACAAAGATCAACAAATTCAAACCATGCAGATTCGTCTTGAAGCTCAAAGCCAGCAATTAGGCAATTTGACTTTAAGCATCGAAGATTTCAAACAGCAATTAAGCAAACAACAGCAAGATGCTCAATTACAAGTGGCGCAAATCCAAAGCCAACATCAAGCTGAATTGTCAGCTTTGAGACAACAGTTACAACAAGTAAAACTGCAAGTGCCAGCGCCAGTTGTTGTTGAACCGCCTAAGCCGGAAGTGGTTGCAGCTCCTGTTGCAGTCCAAGTTGTAACACCTCCACCAGTGGCAGAAGTCAAACCAGTGATAGCAGAGATTAAGCCTGCCCCTGTTGTTATTCCAGAACCGATTGTTGTTGCTTCACCTACTCCTGCTCCAGTAAAAAAAGCCGTGTCTGTGGAACCTAAAGCTAGTAAGCCTAAAGCTAAAGGCATGTTTGCCAGCGCTTTAAGTAGCTTTTCTAAACTGGATAAAAAATTAGGTGGTGAGCCTGCTGTGCCAGCAACTGAAACGGTTGCTGTAAAACCAGTCAGCATTCCTGAACCACAACCGGTAGTTGAGAAATCGGTTGAGACCGTGGTTGAGGCTGTTAAACCTGAACCTGTTGTAGTAGCGACTGAAACCAAACCAAAAGCCAAGCCTGCAGAACCAGCGAAAAAACCAGCAGGCAAAAGCAAAGGCTTTTTTGCCAACGCGATGAAAACCTTTGCTTCTATGGATCAGAAATTGGGTGGTACACCGAATGAAGGTGTTCAACAATTGGAAGAAGAAGTGCCAGTGGTTGAGTCACAAGCGGTTGTTGAAGAAGTGCAAGTCCAAGCGGAACCTGTTGTAGTTGCAGCAGCACAGCAGCCTCAAGCAGAAGCTAAAAAAGGCCTTTTCGGTAAATTCAAACGTAAATAAAGCTCAATCAAGGCACAAAGTTTTAAACTTTGTGCCTTCGTTGTCACTTATTATTCCGTGCCGCTAAGCGTGGAATATCGCTACTGATAAACAAAGCCGGATCAACCGCTTCTTTGTTTAAATAAACAATCCAATGTAAATGCGGGCCAGTTACTCGACCGGTTGCCCCCACACTGCCCAAGCGTTGACCTAGATAAACTTGCTGGCCAGTGTGGACATCAATTTGGGTCATGTGCAGATAAACGCTAATCAAACCCTGTCCGTGATCTAACAATACGGTATTGCCGTTAAAGAAAAAACTACCGGTGCCAATCACAGTCCCAGACGCAGGGGCCATAATCGGCGTGCCGGCAACAGCGGCAATGTCTAAACCGTTATGCGGTTGGCGTGGCACGTTATTAAAAAAGCGTTTCAAACCAAATAAACTGCTTAAACGACCATCAACCGGTGCAGTGAAATTAGTGTCAGCTGGGCGTTGGCTCCAAGTGTTTTTAATCTTCTCCATGCTGATTTTTTCTGACTCAATCCGCCTTAAGTCTTCCGGTGTCATTTCATCAACCATGCGTTTGTTTTCGATGGTTAAGCGCTGTTCGGGATAATGTTTATCCAACACCATAAAAGAGATTTCGTTATTGCCAGCATTAGATTCGACTATTAGCTTTTGTAAGCCCGGTGTCGCTGCTAATGGAATCCCCACCAAAGCTAACCATTGACCATTACGCTCGGTGACTAAGACCCGATTACGATTGAAATAAGCATTGGGGGCAGGGAATCGACTGTCGCCGAGATTAATTTCGGCAACCCCACCCGGCACGGTTAAATTTTGTGGATAAGGATCAGCTTGGCTAAGCAGTGGCAATAGGCTGAGCAATAGAATTTTTTTAATCATGAATAATCTCTTTAACTTCGCTCACCACTTGGCCTTGAGCAAAACGGGTGAGCATCAAATCGTTTATTGCTAATTGTTGGCTGGATTTAATAAGCTGTTGATTGTCTTGACGTTGGCTGATGGCATAGCCGCGATCCAAAGTTGCTAAAGGACTGACCGCCTGTAAAGTCTGGCAGATAGCAGCTTGGCGAGTTTTTAAGCGACTTAATTTCAGCTCAATTGAGCGTTGCAACCGTTGCTGTAAATAGCTTAATTGCTGTTGGTGGCTATTAATTCGTTGGCTGGGTTGCCATTGTTTGAGTTGGTGATGACCTATCGCCAATTGTTGCTGACAGTCGCGTAATTTGTGCTGTATCGCTTGATTGATTCGTTGTTCCAATTCATCTAAACGCTGGGCATTACGCTGTAGTTTTTGGCCGGGATGTTGCTGTTGCAAGGCTTTATCTAGCCAAGCTAACTGTTGTTGATGTTGCAATAAGCGGCGTTGGATTAATTGGCTTAACTGTTTTTCAAGTGCATCAAAAGCATTTAGCCAAGCCTCTTGATGGGGAACTACGTGTTCAGCGGCGGCAGAGGGGGTAGCGGCACGCAAATCGGCAACAAAGTCGGCAATCGTGACATCGACTTCGTGGCCGACCGCAGAAATCACTGGAATCTCGCTGGCGGCAATCGCACGGGCGACAATTTCTTCATTAAACGCCCATAAATCCTCTAAAGAACCGCCGCCACGGGCGAGAATAATCACATCAACTTGCTGGTGTAGATTGGCGGTGGCTAAGGCTTGAGCAATTTCAAATTTAGCGCTTTCACCTTGAACCGCCACCGGATAAATCAATACCGGAATCGCCGGAAAACGGCGTTTGAGTACCGTCAAAATATCGTGTATCGCTGCGCCAGTTGCCGAGGTAATCACGCCAATTTGTTTGGGAATTAAGGGCAGGGCTTGTTTGCGTTGTTGCTCGAACAAGCCTTCTTGCAGCAATTTGGCTTTGAGTTTTTCAAAAGCTAAACGTAAAGCGCCATCACCGACTTCTTCGAGATGATCGACGACTAATTGATAGTCACCTCGCGGTTCATACAAACTGACTTGCGCAGTGGCGATGACTTGGTTGCCATTGCTGGGTTTAAAGCGTAAGCGTTGTTGCTGGCCTTTAAACATCGCGCAGCGGATTTGCGCTTGCGAGTCTTTTAAGGTGAAGTAAATATGACCGGAAGAGGGAGTGCTGAGATTGGAGATTTCGCCAGCCACTTGCAGGTTTAAAAAGTGCGTGGCTAATAAGCGTTTGGCTTCGCGATTAAGTTGGGAAACGCTGTAAACAGTGTCTTGCATAATGATTGTTTACAGCGTTTTGTAGCGATTAAGCGGTGAACGGATTTTCTAAAACGATGGTTTCGTTTCGGTCTGGGCCGGTTGAAAGAATGGTCACCTTAACACCAACTAATTCTTCGATTCTAGCGATGTAAGCTTTAGCACCTTCAGGCAATTGATCAAATTCAGTCACACCAGCGGTGGTGCCGGTCCAGCCTGGCATTTCTTCAATCACAGCTTCACAAGCGGCATATTGATCAGCACCTAATGGCGCGATTTCGGTCAATTGGCCGTTGATTTTATAAGCGGTGCAAATACCGATTTTGTCTAAGCCGTCTAATACATCCAGCTTGGTTAAGCAGATGCCGCTTAAGCTGTTCAATTGTGCTGATTTACGCATTGAAACCGCATCAAACCAACCACAACGGCGTTTACGACCAGTGGTCGCGCCAAACTCATGGCCTTTAACACCTAAATGTTCGCCATAGCTGTCGTCTAATTCAGTTGGGAATGGGCCGTTGCCAACGCGGGTTGAGTAAGCTTTGGTGATACCCAAAACATAATCAATAGCCAACGGGCCAACGCCGCTACCGGTTGCTGCGCCACCTGCGGTGGTATTGGATGAAGTTACGTAAGGGTAGGTGCCGTGGTCAATATCCAGCAACGCGCCTTGTGCGCCTTCAAACATGATGTTGTGGCCTTGTTGTTGGTGAGCGTGTAAATCTTCACCGACGTCGGTTAGCATCGGTTTAATCAATTCACCTAAAGCCAAAGTATTAGCCAAGATTTCTTCATAATTAACCGCTTCAGCTTGGTAATAGTTAACCAGCATGAAGTTGTGATAATCGACCAAGTCTTTCAGGCGTTTAGCAAATTCTTCAGTGTTGCGTAAATCGCCAGCGCGTAAGCCGCGTCTTGCCACTTTATCTTCGTAAGCTGGGCCAATGCCGCGACCAGTGGTGCCAATCGCTTTGCTGCCACGGGCTTTTTCACGGGCTTGGTCGATAGCTATGTGGACAGGCAAAATCAGAGCGCAGGCTTCGCTGATGGTTAAGCGATTTTTAACTGGTACGCCAGATTTTTCCAGAATATCAATTTCTTTGATCAAGGCTTCTGGGCATAACACTACACCATTGCCTATCATGCACTGCACGCCTTCGCGCAATACGCCAGAAGGAATTAAATGCAAAACGGTTTTTTCGCCGTTGATAACTAAAGTATGACCGGCGTTATGGCCACCTTGAAAACGAACAACCGCCGCCGCTTGTTCCGTTAAAAGATCGACGAGCTTGCCTTTGCCTTCGTCGCCCCATTGTGTACCGATAACAACTACATTTTTTCCCATGATTTTTATAACCTTAAGCTAATGGTTTAACGACCCAGCGTTGATCTTGTTTTTCGAGAATAGCGGTGCAGCCTAAATCGTGCGGCGTGCCCAATTGATTAGGTAGATTTTGGATTACCGTGGTGCCTTGTGCGCGTAAGTCGCGGATGGCGTGTAATAAATCTTGGTCTTCGCCATATGGTGCAAAAACGATGGTGTTGGCTTCGGCGCTGATGCTGGCTTTAAATAAATTAACCAATACTTTCAAATCAGCACTAAAACCAGTCGCGGCGCGAGCACGGCCAAAGATTTGTCCGATATTATCGTAACGACCACCACGGGCAATTTCCCGACCGATAGATGGGGTGAATGCCGCAAACACGATGCCAGTGTGATAGTGGTAGCCGCGTAATTCGGCTAAGTCAAAACTGACAGTCAGTGATGGAAAATCGCGTTGTAATTTGTCAGCCAAGCTTTGTAAATCGGCTAAGGCTGTTTGCACGGTTGTATTGCTAGAGCTTAATAAGCTGGTGGCTTTGTCCAAAATATCACGGCCGCCGTTTAATTTAGCTAAGGCGATAAACAGGTTTTTAAAGCCAGCTTCAATGGCAAAACTATTAACTAATTCTTCGAGTTCAACGCGGGCTTTGCGCTGCAACACATCAAACAATTCAGCTTCTTGTTGTTGGTTTAAATTGGCTTGTTCGGACAAAGCGCGATAAATGCCAACGTGACCTAAGTCTAAATGCAAATTTTGTACGCCGCTGATTGCCAACATTTCCAGCATCAAACGAATCACTTCGTAATCGCTTTCAATGCCGTTGTGTCCATAAAGTTCGGCACCGATTTGCATTGGGCTGCGGGTTTTTTCCAAACCATCACCAATCGCGTTCAGTGTAGTGCCAGCGTAGCAAAGGCGAGTAGGCCATTCGTGTTTGAGATTATGCGAATCGATTCTAGCCACTTGCGGTGT
>CAIZCB010000329.1 GCA_903931355.1 uncultured Pseudomonadota bacterium | reverse complement strand
TCAATACAAACACCGTTTTGAAGATAAACATTCGATAAAACTGGGCTTTATGTCGTTTTTTGTTAAAGCTTCAATCGAAGCTTTAAAGCGCTTTCCGGCGATTAATGCTTCAATCGACGGTAACGACATTATTTATCACGGCTATTACGACATCGGGATTGCCGTCACCACCCAGCGCGGTTTAATCGTGCCGATTTTGCGCGATGCCGATCAGCTCGACTTCGCCGGCATCGAAAAAGGCATTCAAGATTTTGGCAACAAAGCCCGTAATGGCTCAATCAGCACCGAAGATTTAAGCGGCGGCACTTTTACCATTACCAATGGCGGCATCTTTGGCTCGATGCTCTCGACGCCAATTCTTAATCCACCGCAATGCGCGATTTTAGGGATGCACGCAATTAAAGATCGACCGGTGGTTGAAAATGGCGAGATTGTGATTCGGCCGATTATGTATCTGGCTTTGTCTTATGACCATCGTTTAGTCGATGGTAAAGAAGCGGTACAGTTTTTGGGTGTGATTAAAGAATGTCTGGAAGCACCAGCGCATTTATTACTGAATATTTAAGCCATGCAAAACATTAGGCAAATCGGCCATTGGCTTAAACAGCAGTGGTGTCGTTTCAATGGCGATGATGCTTATCAGCAATATTTGAATCATTGGCAACAACATCATGCCGAATCTGAAACACAACCACAAAGCCGCAAAGCCTTTTTTGCGGCAGAAACTCAACGCAAATGGAACGGCATTAAGCGTTGTTGTTAATCAAATGCTATAAACTGCCCGCCTCTGATTGAGGTTACTAAAGCTCATCAATACTTAAACAAAAGCGATTTTTTGTTTAACACTTATTTCGATTATCCCTATTCAATAAGGCCTGAGCGATGTCAAACCAGCACACTATGACCATAGACGGCAATCAAGCTGCCGCTATCATTGCCCACAAACTCAACGAAGTAATCGCCATTTACCCGATTACCCCCTCCTCGGCGATGGGTGAATGGTCGGATGAATGGTCATCGCGTGGCCAAGTCAATTTATGGGGCACAGTGCCGCAAGTGATTGAAATGCAAAGTGAAGCCGGTGCAGCGGGCACCATCCACGGTGCATTACAAGCCGGCGCTTTAGCCACCACTTTTACCGCTTCACAAGGCTTGCTGTTGATGCTGCCGAATATGTACAAAATCGCTGGCGAGCTGACGCCAACGGTTTTCCATATCGCCGCCCGTTCTTTAGCCTGCCAAGGCTTATCGATTTTTGGTGATCACAGTGATGTGATGTCAGCGCGAATGACTGGCTTCGCCATGCTCTGCGCTAATTCCCCGCAAGAAGTTCACGACTTTGCCCTACTCGCCCACGCTGTCAGTCTTGAAAGTCGCTTGCCGTTTATGCACTTTTTCGACGGCTTCCGCACCTCACACGAAGTCGCCAAAATCCAGTTAATCGACGATAGCGTGATACGCGCCATGATTAACGATGACTGGCTCACCGCTCATCGCCAACGCGCCTTAACCCCCGATCAACCCCAAATGCGCGGCACGGCGCAAAATCCTGACGTTTATTTTCAAGGTCGTGAAGCGGTTAATCCTTATTACCAAGC
>CAIZCB010000328.1 GCA_903931355.1 uncultured Pseudomonadota bacterium | reverse complement strand
GGTTTTTTCATCCAAATCAGCCGAGGGATTGACGCGGCGAGTGCCAAATAAACTCCGCACCAGCATTTCGTCAGCACCGATGCCGATGGTGTAGATTTTAAGTTGGGCACTAGCGGCTAGTTCGGCGGCTTTTAAGGGACTGAGTTCGCCGGCAGTATTAGCGCCATCGGTGAGTAAAATTAAGACTTTGCTATCGGTTTTTTGATCTTGCAGACGTTTGATCGACAGGCCAATCGCATCGCCAATCGAAGTTTGTGGCTCGTCTTCGGTAATACCAATAAAGGCTTCGTTGAGCAGTGTTTGTAAGGTGTTGCGGTCAAAGGTGAGTGGCACATGCAAATAGGCTTGAGTGCCGAATAACACTAAGCCCAAGCGGTCGCCAGTGCGCCGTTGAATAAACTCGCCAGCAACTTGTTTAAGCGCAGTGAGTCTGTCCACTTGCTGACCTTTAATCACGAAATCTTTTTCCTGCATACTGCCTGAGACGTCTACCGCCAGCATCAAATCCCGACCGCTGACCGCTTGTTCCAAAGGTTCGCCTAACCATTGCGGTCTGGCTAGTGCTAAAACCAAACACAGCCAAGCCAAACTTGCCAGCCATAAAGCCCAAGGTTTAACCGCGCTAACCACCCGCGTTTCGCCTACACCAAAATCGTCTAAAAACGGTACTTTTAAGGCGGCTTGTTGGCTATCGGTCTGGGCAGGTAATAGCCAACGCAATAACCAAGGCAAAGGTAATAACAACAGTAGCCAAGGCCACTCGACATGAATCATGGTTAACCTCGTTTCGGTTGTTGCTGTTTTAGCCAGCGTTGGCAAAGCTTGATGACAGCTGGCAAATCCACTTCGACTGGGGTTGCGCGGTAATGGGCATCGGCAAGACAACGACCAATACCTTGGCTGAATGGCGCATCTTTAAAGCCTTGATCTAAATAAGCCAGCCAAGCAGCGCCGTTTAAGCTGGCTACTTCATCGCGTGGCGCGGTGCTGATTGCGACTCGGCGTAATAAGATAGACAAGGCGGTGAGTTTTTGTTGATCGGTTTGCAGGCTGTCATTGGCAATTGCCAACAACAGTTTATTGGCTGCCCGTAGTCCGGATCGACGTTTAAGATGCCGATAAAACCAGAGACCGGTAATCATCAAAAACAGGATTAAACCGATTAATAACCACCATCCAGTGGCTAATGGCCAAATGCCAACATCGGGCGGCAGGTGAATGTCTTTTAAAGGTAAGGATTCCATGAGCGATTGATCTAGCTAAAGAGAGTGGAAATGGGCTTCCCAACTGTTTGCTGATTAATTGATAACTCCATCAGGTTACAAATTTCATTCTATACCAATTTCAAGCCGCTTCTGAGATTCAATAAATCGCAAATAATGACTGTGACATTTTGTCGCGCGGCAATTGGTCACATTTTCAACTCGACGAATTAGCTGTAATCTACAACCCATGCTAGATGCGCTAGCAAACGCTATCCTCCTCCAAGTCCGACATTAAGTCGGATTTTTTTTGCCTGAAGAAATCGGGCTGATTTCTTTGATGTCGGAATTATTCAATAAAAAGAAATAATTTATACAGTATTAAGTCTATTGTTTGTGTTTTTGATTAGCTATAAACTGAAATCGACTGCTCAGGATGAAACTCATCCAGCAAGCTCATCGTTAGTCCTCACTGTGGCTGAAAACACAGTTACTTAATCAATAGGATTTATGGAGGTCAGAATGGCGAATATCAAAGCACCTAACTCGATGAAAATGATTGCCGATGCTTTCGATTTATTTGACGTTGCTAAGACGGTATCTTTGAAAAAAACAATGGAAGAAAGAGAGTTAGTCTCATCCTCAACCACATCTTATTTTTTCTTAGGCACCGCAATCGAACTCGCTTTACTCGGTTACTTGAGCTACAAAGGTTTTTGTAGTGAAGAATTAGCCACCATCAACCACGATTTAGAAATCGCCTTAGAAAAAGCCTATCAAGCAGGCTTAGAAAACATCACCAACCTAACCGATGCTTATATCGGCTCAATCAAAGCATTAAATTCAGAATTTAAGTTTCAAAACATCGAGCAATCAGACATAACCACAACCAGTATGCCGATTTTTTCTCACTTGGAAAATGGAACGCAGAGCTTATTGAAGACAATAGCGAATGAATTAGGCGCCAATAGCACGATCTCTGTTTGAGGCAATGGACTTAGCAAAAAGTAGGATAGGCAAGGATTAGAACTTTAGAATCAACTTGCAACAATTAGGTCACAAAATATTGAGATTTGAAGTGGAATCTGGTGGGTGCTGAGGGGTTCGAACCCCCGACCCTCGCCTTGTAAGGGCGATGCTCTCCCAG
>CAIZCB010000327.1 GCA_903931355.1 uncultured Pseudomonadota bacterium | reverse complement strand
AGTTATTCACCAACAAATCAAAACTGGCCAAATTGTGCTGAACGGATAGCAAATCTTGATAGTAAATAATGCTGACAAAAATCCCCGTCAGCACCGACAAAAAGCCAAACATCAAGGCAAATCGCAACATCCGCAAACGCGCATTCAAACTCATCCGCTTCGGCAAAAATCGCTCAGCCAACGCTTGCATATAATCATCAAACCGAAAACCGGTTTTACAAGCATCTAAACAACGCGCATCCAAAGTACAGCACAACGAACAAATGCTGCCGGCATAAACCGGACAATGGGCTAAATCTTCATGCTCAAAGCCGTTTTCACAAATCGAACAAGTGTGGCCTTTTGCTTGCTCTGCTTCACCATCCCGCGCCAAATAATGTTTATTACCACCAAAATACGCGATGGCTGGCACTAATATAAATGCGACGATTAAGGCAATAAACGCTGAAAAAGCTCTTGGATATTCACCAAACAAGCCTAAATAAGCCAATATTGAAACCACCGAAGCAGTAAAGGTCGCAATAATCCCGACAGGATTTAAGTCGGCTAAATAAGCGCGTTTGAATTCGACTTTTTTGGGACTTAAGCCCAATGGTTTGTTAATCATCAGATCAGCGGCGACGGCGCTAATCCATGCAATCGACATATTCGAGAACAAGCCCAGCACTTTTTCCAAAGCACCGAATACCCCAAATTCCATTAACAGCAAAGCAATCAAAACATTAAACAACAACCAAACCACCCGTCCTGGGTGACTGTGTGTGACTCGTGAAAAGAAATTCGACCACGCTAACGAGCCGGCATAAGCATTGGTGACATTGATTTTGATCTGGCTTAACACCACAAATAAAGTCGTCGCTGCCATCGCCCATTGCGGATTCTCAAACAATTGTTTGTAAGCCACTAAATACATTTGCGTGGGTTCATGAGCATGTTGAGGACTAATTCCATGTCGAATCGCCAAATGCGCCAACATCGCGCCTAATATTTGCCGAATCACCCCAAACACAATCCAACCCGGCCCAGCCGCCAACATCGCCAACCACCAACGCCAAGCTTTTCCGGGTTGCTGGTCTGGCATGAAACGCAAGAAATCGACTTGTTCACCAATCTGCGCCACCATCGAAAAAGCTATCGTGGTTGCAGTGCCAAACAGCAACCAGTCAAAACCTTGGCCACTGCTGGCAATCCAGAAATAACTGTTTAAAGTCAGCAGAGAATCAGGCTCGCGCGTCACCACCGCGACATAAGGCGCAATCAACAACAGCAACCAAATCGGCTGAGTCCATAACTGCATTCGGCTGATCGTAGTCACCCCAAAAGTCACCAACGGCACGACGATGACAGCGCTGACAACATGAGCAATCGCCAGCGGAATATGAAAATACAACTCGATAGCCAGCGACATAATCGAGGCTTCTAAAGCAAACAGGGTAAAAGTAAACGAGGCGTAAATTAACGAGGTGACGGTTGAGCCGATGTAGCCAAAGCCTGCGCTTCGGGTCAGCAAATCAATATCAATATGGTAACGAGCCGCGTAATAACTAATCGGCAAACTGGTGATAAAAATCACCAAGCCGACAATTAAAATCGCCCAACAAGCATTGGTAAAGCCATAATTTATCGATAAAAAGCCGCCAATTGCTTCTAACACCAAAAACGAGGTTGAGCCAAAGGCCGTGTTCGCCACCCGAAATCCCGACCATTTTCGGAAGCTGCGCGGTGCATAGCGTAAGGCATAATCCTCTAAGGTTTCATTGGCAACCAAGGCATTGTAATCACGCCTAACTTTGGCGATATTTTTATAAAGACCGACTTCCACAAAACTCCTAGATAGCTATTTATTAGCGACGCTCATGACCAAAATTCAGAATCAGCGGCGTACCTTGGTTGTGAATAATAATCTCTTTGCGAGTTTCTTCGTTAGCGGATTCAGCGCCAGCATCAAGGTTGGAGCTGTTAACTACCGGTACTTGTTTAACCTCGACTTTCACATCCGGCATCCAAGTCGGTTTAAACGTTTTGCTGTCTAAATTATTACCCGCCGCGGTTGGCAACCGTAAATCGTCTAATAAAGTGAAACAAGCGGTACTGATTTGATCGACCAATTTTTCATTCAGCTTAGCCTCACTAGGCTGGTCACTGAATTGATGAATCCCAAAGCTGCTGTGTTGTTCGATGGTTTGTTTCTGATCACCAATTTTGCTAAGCGTGCAAGTAATTGGTAACACATCGGCTTTTTGAAAATCCGGTGAGCGAGGATCGGAACTGCCACTGGTAAAAGAAAAGCCTACCGGCGTTTGTTGATGACTGACTTTACCTAATTGAGCTTGTAAGTGGTGCGAATAAGCGCCATCGATAGCCTGAAAAGGATAATGCCATTCAGTCAAATTAGCTTTGACCCGCTCCGCCATAGTTTTCGCAGACAATTTAAAGCCAAATTGCTGGAGATTATCGTCAGCCAAATTGAATTCAATCGCTTTGACGGCGCTTTTGTCGATGCTAACCGCATCGTTATCTGCAGCGATTGCCGAGCCAGTAGCTAAGGCTAATAAGCAGACTATTTGCTGCAATCTTGGGGTAAAAATTCGCATATCTATTCCTCTAATTCGAGCCTTGTTGGTTTTATATAACGTTATCGGATGTGCTAAGTTAACTGTGGGCTGAGCGAAGCCAAAGCCAACGGTCAATCTGCATTTAACAGGCCCAGCTCAAAGCCTTAATGTAGGGTATTCACTCTACTTAACCCCCCATTCCCCTGCCATACGTCAAATGACTGATGAGTCATTTGACGAATTGTGCAAATACGCCACAAATTTAAAAATTAACCCCGCCAGATAACGGCAGCATCGCTTAAAGCGCTTGCAATCACACTTGATCTTATCAATCCGGGGGCTCTAATGAAGAGATCTATCAAAAACACCGCTACTGGGCGTAAAGCCCGCGTATTTTGTACTGCGGCTATTTCAGCATTAGCTGTAGGCCATACTTCTAATGCTTTAGCAGGAGCGACTTTTAAAATTGATGACACCAAATGGGTGAGTGTTGGCGCAGGGTTGCGCACCAGTTTTACCGCGCAGGAAGCAGGCTCTACCAATGGCAAAACCTGGAATAACGATTTCAATCTGGACAATATCCGTTTGTATTTAAACGGCCAGATTCACAAATACTTGAAAGTGGAATTCAACACCGATTGCCAAACTTGTGGCAATGGCGGTGAAGTACGCGTATTGGATGCGATTGGTAAATTTGAAATCGACCCAGCTTATAACTTATGGGTTGGTCGTATGTTGGTACCGGCTGAACGTCGTGAGATGAATGGTCCGTTTTACAGCCCGATCTACAACACATTTGGCGCAGGAACGCCATTTGAACCGGCTGATTACAATTTAACAATTAAATCAGACGGCACTTCTGCCGGCTCATTTGGACGTGATGACGGTGCCACCGTTTGGGGTGCTTTCTTTGATAAACGCTTCCAATACGCGGTGGGTTTCTTCCGTGGTTTACGCGGTGGTGCTAATCAAAACTCTAACATTATGTATGCACAACGCTTTGCTTATAACTTTTGGGAAGTGGAAAAAAATCCAGGTTATTACACATCAGGGACTTACTACGGTAAGGGCGGCGATATTTTGACCGTCGGTGTGTCTAATCAGTATCAAGAAGGTGGCGCGGGATCTGCTACTGACCCAGGTAACTTCCGTGGCACTACCGCGGATGTATTAATGGAAAAAGTATTACCTGATGGCAGCGTAGTGACTTTAAACGGTGAGTATAAAAACTACGGCATTTCTAATGGCTATAGCCAAGCCACTCGAAATCTGGAAGGAAGTCCAGGTATTGCTCCACAATTTTCGATGTTTGATGGCAACGCCTACGACGTTAGCGGCATGTACCTATTCCCACAAAAAATCTGGATAGGCCAAGCACAACCGTTCTTACGTTACGTCAATGTCTCTCCATCCGGCAGCACCAATCGTGAAGTTTATGAAGCCGGTTTGAACTACATCATCGACAGCCACAACGCCAAAGTGTCTTTAAGTTACCAATACGGCGATTTACTGACCAAAGGCTTGAACTACAAAACCGATGCTTCAGGCGACCGTTCAAGTCAAATGATGCTCGGCTTCCAATGGCAAATCTAACCTCTAATCTCAAAGGACTATGACTATGAAATTATCAAATCCGTTACGCAAATTAGCGCTAACTACTGCTTTGTCATCGTTGTTACTGACTGGCAGTGCATTCGCTGAAGATACGATTAAAGTCGGTGTATTACATTCGCTGTCAGGCACGATGGCGATTAGTGAAACCACTTTAAAAGACACCATGTTGATGCTGATTGATGAGCAAAACAAAAAAGGCGGTTTGTTGGGTAAAAAACTCGAAGCAGTGGTGGTTGACCCTGCTTCAAACTGGCCGCTATTTGCTGAAAAAGCCCGTGAATTGTTGACTAAGGATAAGGTCGCTTCAATTTTCGGTTGCTGGACTTCCGTATCGCGTAAATCAGTTTTGCCAGTGATTGAAGAGTTGAACGGCTTGTTGTTCTACCCAGTTCAATACGAAGGTGAAGAATCGTCTAAAAACGTGTTCTACACCGGTGCGGCGCCTAATCAACAAGCGATTCCTGCAGTTGATTATTTGATGAACGATTTGAAAGTACAACGCTGGGTATTGGCGGGTACTGACTACGTTTACCCACGTACTACCAACAAGATTTTGGAAGCCTATCTAAAATCCAAAGGTGTGCCAGCGAAAGACATCATGATCAACTACACACCATTTGGTCATTCTGATTGGCAAAGCATTGTTTCTGACATCAAAAAATTTGGTTCAGCGGGCAAGAAAACTGCGGTAGTTTCAACCATCAACGGCGACGCCAACATCCCTTTCTACAAAGAATTGGGTAACCAAGGTGTTTCTGCTGAGCAAATCCCAGTGATCGCCTTCTCAGTTGGTGAAGAAGAATTGTCTGGTATGGATACCAAACCATTAGTTGGCCATTTGGCAGCATGGAACTACTTCATGAGCGTTGATAGCACTAAAAACGCAGCCTTCATCAACCAATGGAAAGACTACATCAAAAACCCAAAACGCGTCACTAACGACCCAATGGAAGCCCATTACATCGGCTTCAATATGTGGGTGAAAGCGGTTGAGAAAGCTGGTACTACCGATCCTGACGCAGTACAAAAAGCCATTATCGGCGTTGAATACCCTAACTTGACCGGCGGCACTTCAAAAATGTTGCCTAACCATCACATCAGCAAACCGGTGTTGATTGGCGAAATTCAAGGCGATGGTCAATTCGTTACTGTATGGCAAACCAACAAATTGGTTGATGGCGATGCTTGGTCTGATTTCTT
>CAIZCB010000326.1 GCA_903931355.1 uncultured Pseudomonadota bacterium | reverse complement strand
TTGTGCACAAATTGGTAAAAATGTGCATTTATCAGGTGGTGTGGGTATTGGTGGCGTTTTAGAGCCTTTACAAGCGAATCCAACGATAATCGGCGATAACTGCTTTATCGGTGCGCGTTCTGAAATCGTGGAAGGCGTGATTGTTGAAGACAACTGCGTGGTTTCAATGGGTGTTTACATCGGTCAAAGCACTAAAATCTTTAACCGCATGACTGGCGAAGTGTCTTATGGCCGCATTCCTTCTGGTTCTGTAGTGGTATCAGGTAACTTGCCTTCTAAAGACGGCAGCCACAGCTTGTATTGCGCGGTAATTATCAAACAAGTGGATGAAAAAACCCGTAGCAAAACTGGCATTAACGAGTTATTGCGCGATTAATCAACTCGGTTAGGTTTACAGTTTCACAAAATTGTCATTGTGTCGGGTTAGGCTATCGCTAACCCGACCTACGTATAATGATGGGCTTGCGTTACAATGCTTGCCGATTGTTAGCTGTACGCTGTGTTTTATGCTGTTATTGACAGCCCCTTCTTTCCTCAACCTACGAGAACCCCCATGTCAGAAAATATTTCTAATAACGCCCTTATTCTTGGTTTATTGTCATTAAATAGCGAAATCGCGATTCAAAATGAATACTTGGAATCAGGCGAAATCCCAGAAGATGAAATCGATGATGAGCAAGATGTATTAACTGATCTTGAGCAAGCATTTATGGAATTCGTAGATGTTTACAAAGCGCGCGCTAAAAATGATTCAACTTTGCCAGCAATCGAAGAATTATTGGCCGGCGACGAATAAGCTTGATGGTTGTTTACGGCATTAAAAACTGCGATAGCGTTAAAAAAGCCCGTGCCTTTTTAGAGCATGGGCAAATTGCCTATCGCTTTCATGACTATCGCGTTGATGGCTTGGATGTTGCTTTATTGCAGACCATGATCGACGCTTTAGGCGTAGATGCGCTGTTAAATCAACGCAGCACCAGCTGGCGACAACTCAGTGATGAGCAAAAACACGATTTAACCCCTGAAAAAGCGCTGCAATTAATGTTGGATGTGCCGACTTTAATCAAGCGTCCGATTCTCAATACCGGCACACAATGGCTGGTTGGCTTTAGTTCTGATTTATACCAAACCTTAGTATGAGCGAAACCCTTGCACTTTTAGAGGAGCTGATTCGTCGCGAATCGGTGACTCCTGTTGATGGCGGCTGTCAGGATTTATTGGCACAGCGTTTAAGCAAAATTGGCTTTAGCGATGAGCGTTTAAACTTTGCCGATACCCAAAACCTTTGGCTGCGTCGTGGTCAACAAACGCCGTTATTTGTCTTTTTGGGGCATACCGATGTGGTGCCGACTGGGCCGTTAGCGGCTTGGGATTCGCCGCCGTTTGAACCGACGATTCGTGATGGTCAGTTATATGGTCGCGGCGCGGCGGATATGAAAGGCGGGATTGCGGCATTTATTACGGCGGTTGAGCGCTTTGTCGCAGAGCATCCTGATCATCAAGGCTCGATTGCGGTGATGATGACTAGCGATGAAGAAGGCATTGCCACTCATGGCGTAGTGAAAGTGGTTGAGGTGCTGGAACAGCGTCAGGAAAAGATTGATTGGTGTCTGGTTGGCGAGCCATCGAGCGACAAAAAAATTGGCGATGTGATTCGGGTCGGACGGCGTGGTTCTTTATGCGCCAAGTTGACGGTGTTCGGGATTCAAGGCCATGTTGCTTATCCCGAATTAGCCGAAAACCCAATTCATACCCTTGCGCCAGCGTTAAAGGCGTTAACCGAAGAAGTTTGGGATCACGGTAATGAATTTTTCCCGCCGACACGGTTACAAGTGTCGAACATTAATGGCGGCACCGGCGCGGAGAATATTATCCCTGGGCTAGTCGAAGTACAGTTTAATCTGCGCTTTTCGACCGAATTGGATGAAGCAACGATCAAAGCCCGTACTCATGCGATTTTGGATCAATACGGTTTTAAATATGATGTCGAATGGCGTTTGTCCGGCAATCCATTTTTGACAGCGCAAGGTGCGTTGATTGATGCCACTCATGCGGCGATTAAATCGGTCTGTGGATTTGAAACTTTGGATGATACCGGCGGCGGTACTTCCGATGGACGCTTTATTGCGCCGACTGGGGCACAGGTGATTGAGCTTGGGCCGTTAAACGCCAGTATTCATAAAGTGAATGAACATATTGGTTTAGAGGATTTAAAAACTTTGACCCAGATTTATCAACAGATTTTGGTGAATTTGCTGGCTTAATGGTTTGGTGGTGCGGCGTGTTGTGCGCCGCTATTTAGTCACTCAATATAAGATAGATTTTTGGCTGTATCCATCACGAATGATACGATACTAACAGCCAAACTATTCTCATCTCACCCTTGAGGCTTTCACATGTCATATGATCCTAATTTAGCATTTTTGCAAACCGAAAATAGCAATCTTTATTGGCAAGACATCCAAAACAGTCGCGAGCGAGGCCAACTGAAAGCCCAAATTAATCAAATACATGTCTATTATCAGGCCGAGCTGGTGAAAGTACGAGCCGATTTAACCATTAAAAATGCCGAATACGAGCGATTAGCTGCCGCTAAAGCGGTCGTTGAATCCAGGCACGAGCTAGCGCTCATCGCCAAAGAAAAAGAGCTTATTGCGAAAGATGAAGAGCTCATTGCGAAAGATGAAGCGTTGATCGCTAAAGAAAGAGCGTTAATCGCCAAAGACGAAGAGCTTATTGCCAAAGACGATGCAATGATGCACGCCCAAGATGACTTGTTGCACACTGAAATCGACCGTCGATGCGCTAAAATGAGCAGCTATGACTATAGTGAACAGTTAAAAGCCGTCTTGGATTCGCTGAGTGAAGAATTACCACCCGAAACGGTTAATAAAGTCGTAAACAAGGCGCAATTAAAGTTTTTCAAAAAAGTGGCCGAAGTCGGTCATCGCTATGGTAATGGGGTTGATCTGGGTAATCCGAATCGATTTAAAGTCTATGGTTACGAGGACAAACTGAAAGTGCCTGATTGGGTGGATGATGCAATTTGGGAGCAACTCAGCGACACAATGGATGGGCAGTCACTTGCCATTGAAATCACTCAAAACTCTCTTTTTCACTACACCACCGACGACCCGTTGTTGAAAGCCGAGTTTGAAGCATTAACCGGCCAATCCTTAAAAAGCACCTCGTCTCATGTGGCTGATTTATTGACTCACCCTGAATTGCCAGTGGTTGAACCCCAAGTACACGCTCAGGTTGATCCGTTTGAATGGTTAGCCATGAATGAATTAGCAACGGCTGAGGTTGAGCCAGAACCCGAAAAGGAAAAACCGAGCGAGTGGGTTGAGATTGATCCTTTCGAGGCGCTGCTTAATAAAGCCCGATAAAATCGCTGCAATGGCTTTTCAAGAACCACAATCCGAATCATTACCGGTCACTCGCGATTACTTGGACGCCAAAATTTTTGAAATGGAAAACCGGCTAGTTAAATGGGGTATTGGTTTAGCACTGG
>CAIZCB010000325.1 GCA_903931355.1 uncultured Pseudomonadota bacterium | reverse complement strand
TTCCTAAGTGACTATCATTCAGATACATAGTAATTAACACCGAATTATTCTCAAGATTTACCACTTCAGAACGAATACCTATCCAACGACGAGTGGGCAATAAATTCGGTTGTGTTTCATGTTGATAAGAACCTGGATAAACAACCGCTGATTTTAAAGTCGTATATTCACCCGCAAACTTCTTTTTAATCACCGCTGTACCATCTACCCGAATCCCAACGTAATAAAGGGTTTTTCCATCTTGATAGCGATTAAAGAAAAACACACCATTCGATTGATTTCGGTTCGGACTATCTGAAGTGTTGATATTTTGAATATTGAAAAACACTTGTTGATTAAAGTTTTTAAACTTAACTCGTGTGACTAATCTTAATAAATTTTGTGGGCGATAACCGTTGTCGGTATCCACCGGATTAGAATCGGCATACAAGCTACGAAAGCTGTCAGAATTAGCTAATTGCCCTTGAACACTACTCAGGAATTTACCGGTTCGCGTCAATTGACCACCTGAATTTAACCACCATTGCGGATCAGTCGATTCGCTCATTGCGCCAGTTTCATACATCGTTGATGGCGTGGTTTGATCAAAATCATCGACCATACCAGCACCGGATGCCATTCTGGAGCTACTACTTAATAAAGCCATAAACCAATAAGAATAACTAATATAAGCATTACGCATAGAAATTTATCCTATTTTAATTAATATTAAAGACGCCAAACTTTAATACCTGCCGCTTCCATTTCTGGCACGTTAAAACTCGATTTAACATCAATTAAACAACCACCTTTAATGAGTTTTTGTTGAAAATCATCCGTCGATAACTCATTAAATTGTTGATGTGAAACTGCGGCGACAATCGCATCAGCTCTTGGCATATCTTTCCATGGCAATAATTTGACACCATATTCATTCATCGCTTCTTCATGATCAGCATGAGGATCATGGACAAATACATCAACCCCATAAATAGCTAATTCATTAATCACATCAATCACTTTTGAGTTACGCAAATCAGCACAATTTTCTTTAAAAGTAAGCCCTAAAATATTAACTCGCGCCCCTTTCACATAACTACCACAAGAAATCATTACTTTAATGGTTTGCTCGGCAATAAATTTACCCATACCATCATTAATCCGTCTACCCGCCAAAATAACCTGTGGGTGATAACCCATGGTTACTGCTTTATGGGTTAAATAATAAGGATCAACACCAATACAATGCCCACCAACTAAGCCAGGTTTGAAATTTAAGAAATTCCATTTAGTACCCGCAGCTTCAAAAACTTCATTAGTATCAATATCCAGCATTTCAAATATAATCGCCAACTCATTCATTAAGGCGATATTCAAATCTCGCTGAGTATTTTCAATCACTTTACAGGCTTCGGCGGCTTTAATACTGGTACAACGATGCACACCGGGAATGACAATTTTTTCGTATAAAGTAGCTACTTTTTCTAGTGTTTCTGGGGTATCACCGGAAACGACTTTTAGAATTTTAGTTAAGGTATGTTCACGATCACCGGGATTAATTCTTTCTGGCGAATATCCAACAAAGAAATCTTTTTTCCATTTCATTTTTGAGGCTTGTTCCAATACTGGAATACAGATTTCCTCAGTAGCACCGGGATAGACCGTCGATTCATAAATCACCACGGCATTTTTTTTCATATATTGACCAGCGCACCGACTAGCCCCAATCAGTGGGGTAAAATCAGGAATATGCGCACCATCAACGGGTGTAGGTACGGCAACAATAATCACATCTGCTTCTGCTAACACAGCTGGATCAGATGAATACTCAGCATAGATGGCAGAATTCATATCCTCTTCGGATAATTCATGCGCTGGATCAATACCATTTTTACAGGACTCTACTTTTGATTCGGCAATATCAAAGCCAATTGTCCGATTATGCTTCCCAAATTCAACGACTAGCGGAAGCCCCACATAACCCAAGCCAATTACAGCAACAACTGTCATAATTTATCCCTTAATCCAATGAATTTAATTTATATAAACCAAACAATAACTAGACTCAAAAAGCACATTGCTTAGAATAAAATTTTTACCAATTACAGTTAAACAATTAACTATGGGATAAAATAATATAGACCTCATCAATCACATTCTGTTCGACAACGAACATAAGATAATTATTTCACTAATCACTCGTTTATTTTACTGACTTGGGCTTCGTCGAAAACCAACTTTAGATAAAAAAACAATATTTGTATTTTTTAACAAGTATAAAAAACAGAAAAATATTTATTTCTGTATTTTGTTAATATTGATTTTAAAGGCGTGACATGCAAACAAGGCACAAGCCGTAATTGGGATAATAGTGCGAAGGTTTTTGAGGATGATTTTGATGGCTTAGTAACAAACTTTACAGTCTGTCGCTTAATCGATGTTTAATTAAGGTGATCGACCCAATCTGCAAGGTCGCTCTGTGGTTTTGGTTCGGTCTGGTGTGCAGCCACCCTGTCTCCTATCGCCACAGCACTATTATATGACTTGTTTTTGAACTGATTGAGATTTCTCGGCTTCCGCACCAGCCGAGAAAACGGATCTAGTTTGAGGGTTTATGCAGAACCGCAGCTCCTTCACCGTGGAATCTATTGTACATACATCTTGAATATCAAGTTTGGTGGTCAAATCGAGTATTCTGTAAAACATAACTCAACGATTAGTTCTCAACGCCCTAACCCCACTCACCATCTCCTCCCCCAATCGCCCAACACACTGACTTTGCGCTTTAACCATTGCTGGAGTCTGACTAGCATCAGCAGTAATAGCGCATTCAAAACGCTTAGTTAACAAAGTCTGGTCTTGTTGTTTAATCTGCCATTGCGCTGATAAACGATTTTCACCGCTGGCGGTTTGATGAAAAGTCAGTACATCGAGGGTGATTTGATAATCAATCGGCTGCCGTTGCGCCCAAGGGTGACGAACTATTTGTTCAACCCCTAAATCAGCCGCTAATTGCTGCGCCAACACGCGACTCAAATTTTGATCCAAACGCTCAGCCCAGCGATTCTTTTCATCAAACTGATACTGATTCTCGCCTATTGCCACCACCATTTGCGGTCGATCCAAATACTCAGGCATATGAATTGGCCCTAGCCCAATCACGGTGTTTTTATTCAACACCGCTTCATGATTCGACTTAGCTAACGGCGCTTCCAGCATATAAAAGCGCATGGCGGAATTGCCGCCGCAAGCGCTAAGCAACAAGGCCAAACTGATCACTAAACCACGGTGTTTATTTGCCATAAATAATCGCATTCGGTTGGCGCTCCAAGGATTCGGTTAAATCTTTCAAAGATCGGGAAGCATCACGGATACCAAATAAAGCTTGGCCTAATGGTGAATCCGGCGTTGCTAAAGTTTCCACGGCGTTGACCGCGTGATGTGATTCTTGCAAAAGTTTGGTTGCAGTGACCATGCTTTGCTCAGTGGCTTTTAATACAGGCAACATTTGCTGCATATTGGCGCGAGTATCGGTAACGGCAGCATTCGCATTGTTCAATAACGGCCCCATTTGCTGGTTCATGGTTGCCATTAATTGCTGGGTTTCTTGTAGTGATTTTGATAACGCTGCCAGCGATTTTTTAACATCATCCGATTTCAATAAATCACGGGTTTCGCGCAAAGTTTCCGATAAATCTTTGACCATTTGTTCCAATGGCAATTGCCGAACTTTACTAATTAAAGCCTCAGCGGTATTTCTAATTTCATCCACTGTAGTTGGCACGCTGGGCAATTCGGGCAGATCCTTATAATTCAAACTGGTTAGATTGCCAGGTTTTTCATAGTAAAAATTCAAATCCACATACAGCAAGCCGGTCAATAAACTTTGGGTTTCAAGCCGGGCTTTTAATCCAGCATCAATCAACTGTTTAGTATCTTGCAATCGTTGCTTATCAGAATGGGCATGAGCTTCGCTGCCAGAAAAATAACGCAATAATTCAGGATCAATTTCAATCACGACTGGTTTGAAAATACGCCCTGAAACTGTATCAATTTGTAGCGAAATTTCTTTGACGTTGCCAATTTGCACGCCCTGTAATTTAACCGGCGCACCGATATTCAAGCCGTTCAAGGCCGAATCAAAAAAAATCACAAAGCGTTTTTTGTCTTTAAAAAAATCGTTGCCGCCAAACAGCATGATACCGCTGGCTAATAACACTAAAGCCCCGACCAAAAACGCGCCGATAGCTAATGGTTTAATCGGTTTACTCATACCCTACTCCGGGTTGCTGTTGCGGTGTCCTGCCGCGCGTTAAGAAATTAATCACTTTGGGATCGTTTGATTCGGCGAGTAATTGTTGTGGTGGGCCACTGGCGATCATGGTTTTGGTTTCTGGATCGAGAAATACCGAATTATTGCCTATCGCAAAAATGCTGGCTAATTCGTGGGTGACTATCACCACCGTCGCCGACAAACTATCGCGCAAACGTAAAATCAAATCATCCAAGCGTTTCGAGGTAATCGGATCTAAACCCGCTGATGGCTCATCAAAAAACAAAATCGCCGGATCAAGCGCCATCGCTCGCGCTAAGCCAGCGCGTTTTTGCATCCCGCCACTAATCTGCGCTGGATAATAATTTTCAAAGCCCGCTAAACCGACCAAGGCCAATTTATAGGAAACGATTTCGCGAATTTTCGATTTGGACAATTGGGTGGATTCGCTTAACGGCAAGGCGACATTCTCTGCCAAAGTCATCGAACTCAACAAAGCGCCACTTTGAAACAAGACACCAGTGCCCTGCAACAACTGCCGCCGCTCGCTTTCAGACGCTAAACAAAAATTCTGCTCACCGTAGTAAATATCCCCCTGCGCTGGTGCTTGCAAACCAATCAGATGCCGTAGCAAAGTGCTTTTGCCACAACCACTGCCGCCCATAATGATGAAAATATCACCGCGATTAACCGTAAAATTCAAATCACGCTGAATCAGATTATTGCCATAAGCCATGGTCAAATTTTTGACGCTTAAACAAGCTTCAGTCATGGTTTAAATCCCCAGCCGATTACAAATAATGGTCATAATCGAATCCGCCACCACAATAAACACGATGCTAGTCACCACCGCCGAAGTCGCCGCATCGCCAACCGCCGAAGCACTACGACCACATTGCATTCCGCGCATACAGCCCGACAAAGCAATCAACACCCCAAACACCGCACATTTAACAAAGCCAATCACAAAATCCTTCATTTTCACGGCATGAATGGTTCTATCGACATATTCAGCCACCGACACATCAAAGATATTAATTGAAACTAAAGCCCCGCCAACAATGCCCATCAAGTCGGCATACAGACACAGCAAGGGCATAATCACAATCAAAGCCAACATCCTCGGCAAGACTAAAAACGCCATTGGCTGTAAATTCATGGTTTTTAGGGCATCAATTTCTTCATTAACCCGCATCGTGCCGAGTTGCGCGGCGTAGGCAGCACCGGTTCGACCTGACATGATGATTGCCGTCATCAAACCACCCATTTCCCTAGTCATGCCTAAGCTAACTAAATTGGCAATATAGATTTGCGCACCAAACAACGATAACTGCACCGCACCAACAAACGCCAAAATCAAACCGACCAACAAACTAATCAAAGTCACGATAGGTAGAGCTGATGGCCCACATTCTTGAATATGTAGCCATAAATCCACCGAGCGGAAATGGCTGCGACCGCGAAAAGTGTCATAACTACTTAGCGCCATTTCGCCGATAAACTCAACCACATCAACCAGCTCTTTTTGCCAATAATTAATATTAGCTTGCAGGATGGTTGACCATTTTCTAGGTGTTTTACTGCGTAAACCATTCTGTTCGGGAACAGCATAAACCAGAGCCAGTAAGCCTTGTATCGCCTCCGGTAAGCTGGTTTTATCGACAATAAGATTACTTTTTTCAGCGGTATTGATGATTTTGATAATTTCAGCAACTAACAGACTATCCCAACTACCTAGCTTAGCGGTCGAAAACCGAAGTACCTTAACAGCTGGCTGTTTAATGGCGGTGATAATCAATTTTGAAT
>CAIZCB010000324.1 GCA_903931355.1 uncultured Pseudomonadota bacterium | reverse complement strand
TCAGAGACAAGCACTGGGCCAGCCACTGGTATTCCGTTTTCGCCAAAGACAACGACATTCACATCAACTGGCTTTCCATCCGGCCCGTAGAATTGTCCTTTCTTCCCTCCCATGACATCCGCACCACTGGTTTCAATTTCGAGGCCGCCTAAAAAGATGATGTCCATTAATGCTTTCCGGTTATGATATTTGAATACATAAGTATCGAGTAAATGGCTCGACTGTACAAGTTTTGATAAGTGAGGAATCTATAGATGGTGGAGTGGTTGCTGGTGCCTTTGGCCTATTTAACAGGGTCTGTATCGAGTGCGATTATTGTTTGTAAGATGATGGGATTAGCTGATCCTAGAGAAAATGGTTCGGGTAATCCGGGGGCAACCAACGTCATGCGGATTGGCGGCAAAAAAGCTGCTGCGATTACTTTGGCCGGCGATGCTTTAAAAGGTTTGTTACCGGTTTTATTGGCTAAGGCGTTGGCGGTTGATAGTTTGATATTGTCGTTAGTGGTTTTTGCAGCGTTTTTGGGTCATTTGTATCCGATTTTTTTTGGCTTTAAAGGCGGCAAAGGGGTTGCGACTTCGTTTGGTGTGACTTTGGGGGTGACTTGGTGGTTGGGTTTGGCTGTATCAGGCACTTGGTTGCTGGTTTACAAAGTCGGCAAAATTTCATCATTAGCTGCTTTGGTGGCAGCAACCTTAACCCCGTTGTATGTTTGGTTGATTGTTGGGGATTTGAATTTAGTGGTGACTTTTGTGCTGATTTCGCTGATTTTATTATGGCGTCACAAAAGCAATATCCAGCGTTTATTGGCTGGTAAAGAGTCTTAATCAATACTCAGTAGTTCATCGATAGGCCAGCGCGGGCGGGCAAAAATCTCCAGATTTTGTGTCTGTCCTGCCAATAAGCGCTGGCAGCCTGCATAGGCAATCATCGCGCCATTGTCGGTGCAAAATTCATGTCTTGGAAAATAGGCTTTCGCGCCTAAAGCTTCTGTCATATCGATTAAATGCTGGCGAATTGATTTGTTGGCACTTACACCACCTGCAATTACCAAAGTTTTAAGGCCAGTTTGTTGTAAAGCGCGTTTGCATTTTATTGATAGCGTTTCGGCCATTGCTTGTTGAAATGCTAAAGCAATATCGGCTTTGTCTTGCTCGGTTTTGTCGCTGTTTTGTAAGGTATTGAGGGTAAAGGTTTTTAAACCGCTAAAGCTAAATTCTAAGCCTGGGCGGTCGGTCATTGGGCGTGGAAATTTGAAGCGTGGTTGGCCTTGTTCGGCTAATTCAGCTAAACGTGGGCCACCTGGGTAGCCAAGTCCAAGCATTTTGGCGGTTTTGTCAAACGCTTCACCTGCGGCATCGTCTAATGATTCGCCGAGTAAGCGATATTGGCCTATGCCAGTGACTTCAATTAATAACGAATGTCCGCCGGAAATTAATAAAGCAACAAAAGGGAAGTGCGGTGGATCGGCTTCCAGCATCGGTGCTAACAGGTGGCCTTCCATATGATGCACAGCGATTGCCGGTATCTGCCATGCCCAAGCTAAGCTTCTAGCGGTCGCCGCGCCAACTAATAATGCGCCCATTAGGCCGGGGCCAGCGGTGTAGGCGATACCATTAATGTCTTTTGATGAAAGATTGCTATCGCTTAATGTTTGTTTGATTAGTGGTACTAATTTGCGGATATGGTCGCGGGACGCTATCTCTGGAACCACGCCACCATACTCACTGTGAGTGTCGGCTTGGCTGTACAGAACGTGGCTAATTAAGCCTTTTTCAGCGTGATAAATCGCGACGGCAGTTTCGTCACAAGAGGTTTCTATGCCTAAAACGTACATTAAGTTTTTGAAAAATTTATTTTGCGGGTATAATCGAGAGTTTTCAGCGGGCTTTGTTGGCCGTTGGGTCGACAAAATACTAACATAAATCGGATTATTGATAATGCCATCAGTTAAAGTTAAAGAAAACGAACATTTTGACGTTGCTATTCGTCGTTTCAAACGTGCTTGTGAAAAAGCCGGTGTTTTGGCGGAAGTTCGTCGCCGTGAGTTCTATGAAAAACCAACGACAGAACGTAAACGTAAAGGCGCTGCTGCTGTAAAACGTCACTTGAAAAAATTGGCTCGTGAACGTTATGCGTTGAAAAACCTACGTCGTGGTCGTCCACAAATCTAAGGTCGATAGACTATGGATTCATTAAAAAAACTTATCACGGATGATATGAAAGCGGCCATGAAGAGTGGCGAAAAATCCCGTTTAGGGGTTATTCGCATGATTCTGGCTGCAATCAAACAGGTTGAAGTTGATGAACGTATTGAGTTGAGTGATGACAGAATTCTTGTTGTCCTCGACAAAATGCTTAAACAACGTCGCGAATCAATCAAGCAATTCCGTGATGCTAATCGCAATGATTTGGCTGAAATCGAAGAAGCTGAAGTGATTGTGATTCAAGATTATTTGCCTCAACAATTAAGCGAAGCTGAAATTGATGTGTTGGTTGCTAAAGCAATTGCTGAAACCGGCGCAACTTCAATTAAAGATATGGGCGCTGTTATGGCTTTGCTCAAACCGCAAATGCAGGGAAGAGCAGATATGGCTGTGGTCAGTGTAAGAATTAAGGCTGGTTTCGCTGCTTAATATCTTTATCGGATATGTCCGGTAGGATTCCCAGACAGTTCATTGATGATCTATTGGTGCGGGTCGACATTGTCGATCTGATCGACTCGCGCGTTCCACTTAAAAAAGTGGGCAGCAACTTTGTTGCACGTTGCCCATTTCATACCGAAAAAACTCCCAGTTTCTCAGTCAATCGCAATCGCCAAACCTATCATTGTTTTGGTTGTGGTGCTGGCGGCAACGCGATTAGTTTTTTAATTGATTATGCTCACCTTGGTTTTGTAGAGGCGGTTGAGGATTTGGCGGCTTTTATTGGCGTTGATGTGCCAAGAGAAGCGGTTGATCAAGTTGATTTTTCCTCAAAGCAAGATACCTCACGGCTTTATGCGCTGCTTGAGCAGGTTGCTGGTTTCTATGTTGAACAGTTGCGTAGTCATGAAGGTAAGGTCGCAATTGACTATCTTAAACAGCGTGGACTGACCGGCGAAATTGCCCGTGATTTTGGCTTAGGTTATGCGCCAAATAGCTGGGATGCTTTACTGGCAAGGTTTGATCAACAAACTTTGGTCGACGCAGGAATGTTGGTCGTCAAAGAGGACGGCAAGGTTTACGACCGCTTTCGTGGTCGATTAATGTTCCCGATTCGCGATAAACGCAAGCGAGTGATCGGTTTTGGTGGGCGAGTTTTGGATGATTCGTTGCCCAAGTACTTGAATTCGCCAGAAACGGACATATTCTCTAAAGGCAAAGAAGTTTATGGCCTATGCGAGCTTTTGGAAAATAAGGCTAAACCTGAGCGAATTTTGATTGTCGAAGGCTATATGGATGTAATCGCCTTAGCTCAATACGGCGTTCATAATGCAGTAGCCGCTTTAGGTACGGCGACTTCAAAAGTTCATATGGATTTGCTATTTCGCTTTGCTTCGGAGTTGGTGTTTTGCTTTGACGGCGATAATGCTGGGCGACAAGCGGCTTGGAAGGCGGTTGAGGCGGCTCTGCCAAGTTTACGTGATGGTCGGCAAATTAAAATCATGCTGTTACCTCAAGGCCATGATCCCGATTCAATGATTCGCGAAGAAAGTTTGCAAGGTTTTGAATCTCGAATTGCTGATGCACTGGTGTTGTCGGATTATTTTTTTGAGCATCTTGGCGAGGGATTGAATTTGGCAACCGTTGAGGGGAAAGCCAAATTGCTATCTGTCGCAAGGCCGCAATTAGAAAAAATGCCGCGCGGCTTTTTTAGAGAAATGATGTTTGCTCGGTTGCGTGAAATTACTGGTGCTAAATTGCAAGATGCAGCACGAGGCGGTTCACCAATAGCGAATCAGGCTAAGGATAAAGTGCAAAGTGCCAGCATGATGCGAAAACTATTGGCATTGTTGTTGCAATATCCGCAGTTGTCACAAAAAGCCGAGCAACAGATGTATGAGCTGGTCGATGTGAATTTAGCTGGGATGGATTTGTTAAAACAGGTGTTGGAATTAATTTCTAGGGAACAACCGAAGACCAGCGCGGTCTTAATTGAAATTTTTCGTGGCACAGAGCATGAAAAAGTGATTAATGCCTTGGCAAATTTGGCTTGGGAAGTGCCAGAGTTTGATGCTGATGCTGAATTTGGCGGGGCTTGGAATCAATTGTTAAGACAGATACAAGATAATAGGATGGCTGCTTTGATTGAAAAATCGAGTCGAGGAGAAAGCCTGACAGCGGATGAGTTGAATATATTTAAGCGGGGCGGCAAAATTAATCTGTAATGACAGTTTGGTTTTGAGTCTCTATAATGCCCTGTTCTGCCGAGCTTGGTGCTGAAAACGTATTGTGAGTTAAAAATGAATCAGGAACAACAGCAATCTCAACTTAAACAGCTGATCGCAAAAGGCAAAGCACAAGGTTATTTAACCTATGCCGAAGTCAACGATCACCTGCCTAGCGACATCATCGATCCTGAACAACTTGATGACATCATCGCCATGTTTAACGATATGGGGATTCAGGTTTTGGAAACTGCTCCAGACGATGATGATTCTGCCATTACTTCTGATGTGGCTATTTCTGCTGACGATGACGAAGAGGTTGCCGAAGTTGCAGCGCTTGCGTCTGTCGATAGCGAATTTGGTCGTACCACTGATCCGGTTCGTCTCTATATGCGAGAAATGGGCTCTGTTGAGCTTTTAACTCGTGAAGAAGAATTAAAAATTGCCAAGCGTATTGAAGAAGGCCAGCGTCAAGTTGTTAATGCGATTGCGCGTTCTGGTTTTATCGTCCAATCATTTGTAGAAACATTTGATCAATTACAAAACGAAGATTCTGGTTTGCGCCTGAATGATTTGGTTTTGGGGTTTGTTGATCTAACAGAAATGCCTGAAGAGTTGGTAACAGCCGATTTGGATGATTCTGCACCTGTTGAAGAGGCTGAGGAAGAAGAGGCTGAAGTTGTTGGTTATGATGAAGTAAAAGCTAAAGTTGACTTAGTTAAAAAAGCCCTAAAATCAGCCAATTCAGCGATTAAAAAACACGGCTATGGACATGAAAAAGCTGAAAAAGCTTTAGATGCTCTAAGTGAAGTATTTTCAGAATTTAAATGGTCGCCTCAATATTTGAAGCGTATGGTTAGTCTTTCTGAAGATTTGGTTGTCGCTATTCGTGATCAAGAAAAAGTGATTCTCGATATTTGCGTCAAAAAAGCCAAAATGCCACGTAAAGACTTTATCAATGCCTTTACTGAGAATGAAGCAAGTAGCGATTGGCTGGATAAGTATTTGGAAACCCATCCACAATACAATGAACCACTAGCGCCGTATAAAGATAAAGTTAAAACAGCTCAACAAAAATTAGCCGAGATTGATAGCCAGTACGGTTTATCTATCGCGGTATTAAAATCAATTTGTCGCAGCATCTCTTTAGGCGAAGCAAAATCGCGTCGCGCTAAAAAAGAAATGATTGAAGCTAACTTACGATTGGTTATCTCAATCGCGAAAAAATATACCAACCGTGGTTTGCAATTCTTGGATTTGATTCAAGAAGGCAATATCGGTTTGATGAAAGCGGTTGATAAGTTTGAATACCGCCGTGGTTATAAGTTTTCAACCTATGCGACTTGGTGGATTCGTCAGGCTATTACTCGTTCGATTGCCGATCAAGCCAGAACTATCCGTATTCCAGTGCACATGATTGAAACCATTAACAAGCTTAATCGGGTTTCAAGACAGATTTTGCAAGAAATGGGTCGTGAAGCTACGCCAGAAGAGTTGGCTGAGCGCATGGAAATGCCGGAAGATAAAATCCGTAAGGTATTGAAGATTGCCAAAGAACCGATCTCGATGGAAACCCCAATTGGTGACGATGAAGACTCGCATTTAGGTGATTTTATTGAAGATTCCAAGATGCTATCTCCGGTTGAATCTGCTACAATCGCCGGCCTTCGTGAATCCACCCAAAATGTTTTGGCTGGATTAACAGCACGAGAAGCGAAAGTGTTGCGTATGCGTTTTGGTATTAACATGAATACCGACCATACTTTAGAAGAAGTGGGCAAGCAATTTGATGTAACCCGTGAGCGGATTCGTCAGATTGAAGCGAAAGCACTTAGAAAATTAAGACACCCATCAAGATCAGAGCAATTAAGATGCTTCCTTGATGGAGAGTAAGTAAATTTAGGGCCCTTAGCTCAGTTGGTTAGAGCTTCCGACTCATAATCGGCAGGTCGTAGGTTCAAGTCCTACAGGGCCCACCACTGTTACCAAAGGTCGTAAAAATCGACCTTTTTTTTTATCCGCAATTGTTACATGAGGGTCAGCTCCGTGAACAAAAACTACCTTTTTACCTCTGAATCTGTTTCTGAGGGTCATCCTGATAAAGTTGCCGATCAGATTTCTGATGCTGTTGTTGATGCATTATTAGCCCAAGACCCACGTTCACGTGTTGCTTGTGAAACCATGGTCAAAACCGGCATGGTTATCTTGGCTGGCGAAGTGACCACCAATGCTTGGGTTGATACCGAAGAATTAGTTAGAAAAGTAGTTTGTGAAATCGGCTACGATCACGGTGATATCGGCTTTGACGGCAACACTTGTGCGGTTTTGAATGCGATTGGTAAACAATCAGCTGATATTGCCATGGGTGTTGATGAATCAGACAACCATGAACAAGGTGCTGGTGACCAAGGTTTAATGTTTGGTTATGCCAGCAACGAAACCGACGTTTTGATGCCTGCGCCGATTACCTATTCACACCGCTTAGTTGAAAGACAAGCGCAAGTGCGTAAAAACAAAACTTTGCCTTGGTTGCGTCCAGATGCAAAAAGCCAAGTCACTTTCCGTTATGAAGACAACAAACCTGTCGCGATTGACGCGGTTGTCTTGTCTACCCAGCATTCACCAGAAATTGGTGGCAAAGAGTTACACGAAGCGGTGATGGATGAAATCATCCTGCCAACTTTGCCAAAAGAATGGCTACACAAAGACACCAAATACTTCATCAACCCAACTGGCCAGTTCATCATTGGCGGCCCAGTCGGTGACTGTGGCTTAACCGGTCGTAAAATCATTGTTGATACCTACGGCGGGATGGCAAGACACGGTGGTGGTGCTTTCTCTGGTAAAGATCCTTCAAAAGTGGACAGATCAGCAGCTTACATGGCTCGCTACGTAGCGAAAAACATCGTTGCCGCTGGCTTAGCAGATCGTTGCGAAATTCAAGTGTCTTACGCGATTGGTGTGGCTGAACCGACTTCAATCACCGTTGAAACATTTGGCACTGGCAAAATTGCTGAATCACGTTTAGTTGAAATCGTTCGTGAACATTTCGACTTGCGTCCAAAAGGTTTAATCGCCCAATTAGGCTTGTTAAAACCAATCTATCGCCCAACTGCTTCTTACGGTCACTTTGGTCGTACTGAAGACAGCTTTAGCTGGGAAAAAACCGACAAAGTCGATGCTTTAAGAGCGTCTGCTGGTCTTTAATCGATTTTAGGAATAGATAATATGAGCCAAGCTGACTACAAAGTTGCTGATTTAGCCTTAGCCGATTGGGGCCGTAAGGAAATCAATATTGCTGAAACCGAAATGCCAGGCTTAATGGCATTACGTGCTGAATACGGCGCAGAGCAACCATTAAAAGGTGCGCGAATTGCCGGCTGTTTGCACATGACCATCCAAACTGCGGTTTTGATTGAAACTTTGACCGCCTTAGGCGCTGAAGTTCGCTGGTCATCTTGCAATATCTTCTCAACTCAAGACCATGCTGCCGCAGCGATTGCTGCTGCAGGCATCCCTGTTTTTGCTTGGAAAGGCGAAACCGAGGAAGAAGCAGAATGGTGTATCGAGCAAACCATTATCGGTTCTAACGGCTGGCGCCCAAATATGATTTTGGATGACGGCGGTGATTTAACCGTGATGATGCACGATAAATTCCCTGAGTTAATGGCCGATGTTAAAGGCTTATCAGAAGAAACCACCACCGGCGTTTTGCGTTTGTACGACATGGTGAAAAAAGGCACTTTAAAAGTCCCTGCTTTCAACGTAAACGACTCAGTAACTAAATCAAAATTCGACAACCTTTACGGTTGCCGTGAATCTTTAGTTGACGGTATCAAACGTGCGACCGACGTAATGATTGCTGGCAAAATCGCAGTGGTCTGTGGTTACGGTGACGTTGGTAAAGGTTGTGCACAATCTTTACGCGGCTTAGGTGCAACAGTTTGGATTACCGAAATCGACCCAATCTGTGCATTACAAGCAGCGATGGAAGGTTACCGTGTAGTGACGATGGAAGAAGCAGCACCGATTGCTAATATCTTCGTTACCGCGACTGGCAACTTCGGCATCATCACCCATGCGCACATGAAAGCCATGCGTGACCAAGCCATCATCTGCAACATCGGTCACTTTGACGCAGAAATCGAAATTGCTCAATTGCGTCAATACACTTGGGAAAACATCAAGCCACAAGTTGACCACGTTATCTTCCCAGACGGCAAACGCTTAATCGTCTTGGCTGAAGGGCGTTTAGTGAACTTAGGTTGTGCGACAGGTCACCCAAGCTTCGTCATGTCTAACTCGTTCTGCAACCAAGTGTTGGCGCAAATCGAGCTATGGAACAACGCAGCAAGTTACGATAACCAAGTTTATATCTTGCCTAAAAAACTGGATGAAAAAGTCGCTCGTTCACACTTGGCACAATTAGGGGTTCAATTAACCCAATTGAGCAAAGAACAAGCGGATTACATCAATGTGCCAGTTGAAGGTCCTTATAAACCTGAACACTATCGTTATTGATTGAAAGCAACCCAAAAAACAATGACCGATTTTAGTCATTGAAAAATTTTGTGGTAACTTAAGCAAGACTCTAAAAACCTCTGTCAGTTTGATAGAGGTTTTTTTTCGCCATAATCTATTGGAATTAGCCAAAACTGGCCAAGTACGGAACCCCGCTATGAAAACTAAAACCGCGATTTTACTTTTGAACTTAGGTACACCTGATAGCCCTAGTCGCTGGCATGTGGCTAGTTATTTGAAACAGTTTTTAAGTGATCCACGAGTGATTGATATACCTTGGCTGGCGCGGAAAATTTTAGTCAATTGCATCATCGTCCCGTTTCGTTCCGGCAATTCTTCAAAACTGTATAAAGCGATTTGGGATAAGCAGACCGGCTCGCCTTTACTCAAACACACATTAGATTTGCAACAAAAATTGCAAACCGCAGTCGGCGATGAGATTAAAGTTGAAATGGCGATGCGCTATAAAAGCCCAAGCATGGACTCGGTTTTAGAGCAGATGCGTAAAGACGGCTATCACAAAATCATCGTCTTCCCGCTGTTCCCACAATACGCCTCCAGCAGCACCGGCAGTGCCTTGCAACGGTTCATGGAAATTGTCAGCCAATGGTGGGTAATTCCAGAAATTAAGATTATTTCCCAGTATTTTGACAATGAAGATTTCATCAACTGCATTGTTAATCGCGGCAAAAACTACGACCTTAACCAATACGATCACATTATTTTCAGCTACCACGGCTTGCCAGAAAGACAGGTTGATAAAGTCTATAACGACGGCTATCTGTGCAAAGACCATGACTGCGAACAAAGCCTAACCGAAACTAATTATTACTGTTACAAAGCCGCTTGCTACGAAACCACCAAAGCCGTGGTTGCCAAACTCAACATCCCCGAAGACAAATACACGGTCAGCTTTCAAAGCCGTTTGAGCAAAAAATGGTTAACGCCTTTCAGCGACCAAGTGATTGAGGATCTAGCCAAAAATGGCGCTAAAAACGTATTGGTGTTTTCACCGGCCTTTACCGCCGATTGCCTAGAAACCATTTATGAAATTGGCACCGAATACCAAGAAATTTTCCACCAACACGGCGGTGAAAAAATTCAATTAGTCGAAAGCTTGAACAGCGGTGATGACTGGGTTCAAGCAATTAAAAACATCGCATTGGCCAATTAACCATGCATATTTTCATCTTGTGCAGTTTGCTGCTCACCACACTGGTTCAAAATCACAACCCGTATTTACCGTTGCTGAATAATGAACCAGTATGGTTGTCAGCAGGTGGATTAGCCGCGCTGTTTATACTGCTCGGCTGGCTCAAAAAACTGCCAGCGATGATTTGGCAAGATGGTTTTGCCTGTAGTGGTTTACTGGCTTGGTATGCTTATTGGAAGCCGCTGTTTAGCCCAGACTCGCCACTGTTTTATGCCTTTCCTATCTATTTCTCATTACTAGGGATTTGGATGTTAACCGCGTTTATAAATAAGGGTTCGCGCTTCGATGATGAATCGCGAGCCTTAATGCGGATTTTGGAAAAACACTTAGCCGGATTTGATAGTTGCTTAATGGCAGCAATCGCGCTGATTTGTATCGCCTTGCCAGAGCATTATTTATCTTACCCACTGGCGATGACCTTTTTCATCTTACGCGCGACATTTCAGCGTTGTATAGAAAATATCGGCGATTTGGATTCTAGCGTTGGGAATAAGTAAGGTTGATGTTTTTTTATCGGGCTGTTTTGTGCGAAAGTTGGTTGGGTTACTAATGCTCGTTAACGGCCAATTGTAGACATCGATGGCTCGCCCCTGACCGGCAGTAGAAGAATGCATATCTGCCATTCAGGTTTATTTAAACTTGCTGAGTAGAATGTTGGACGAGAACAGCCTATCGCCCCTTATTGGTTAAACCTTTATCATGCGCTCAAGAGCACTTACCATAGCATCAACCGAATTACGCTTATGTTCATTTAGAGCTCCTTTCGGATTCTTTGCAATCGCAGCGGCAACAAGGTACTTGGATTTCATTAGAAGTGCATCGGTGAAGGGTTTTCCTTGGTCCAAAAAGGTTGTGCGTATGCGCTGCGACCATTTGTCATTGCCCCGAAATTTTGTAGAGGTAAGATCCACGCCTTGCTCGTTAAGAATTGTGTCTCGATAAACCACCGGATCAAAGCAATCCTCAAACTCTGCCTCGGCCATACCGTTACAAGTAATGAACGTGCAATTGGCAACTGAAATTAGGGAGTCATTCTCCGCTTTTTGATAGGCATCACGACCCGCTTGGTCACCATCGAGGAGCGTGTGCACGGCGCATAGGGAGTTTCTAAGTAGGGATAGCTTGTATGAAAGATTGCCCGCCCCACCAATCGGTTCGACTATCAGCATGTTGTTCCGTAAGGCTTTGGCAATCTTGTCACTAAGAACCGGTAGTAATGCACGTAGCGCAATGGCATCTTCCTCGCCTTCGACTACAAGCGCATAGTTTGCGTGTGTAAGGTTGTCAGATGCCTTAATGCCCAGAATATCTCGAATGGCTGCAATGTTCTTTGCAGGCATGGCTCCGCCATCCGTAACGATGACATTGGCCCTAATGTTTTCGCGATCGACAAATAACGGATTGTGCGTAGTAACGATTACTTGGCTTGTCTGGGAAATGGATCGAATGATCTCATTTACCTGATGAATCGCTGCCGGATGGAGATGAGACTCCGGTTCTTCGATGGCGAGTATTGACGCACCCGTCGGAGCGCTTTGACTTTTTAACAATCCGAGTGCAGCAAGACTCTTAACCCCGTCGCCCTTGTACTCAAGAAGGGTGGGCGTTCCGTCGTCAATTACGACACTAACATCGCGCCGCAATGAGTAGCGGCGGCTCGACTCCGAAATTTCTAGCTTCACAGACTTGATGCTTGGAAGAAATTCTTTAAGAGGGCCATGAACTCGCGTAGCAAGCTCATCAAGAATTGGTTGCTGAAGATTGGCAATTGTCGTGAGCGCTTGAAGATAGCGCTCGTCACTTTCAAGCGTTCGCAACTCTTGGGAAAGTAGGCCGCCGATAAGTTCGATTGTGGTGTTGTCTGTCCTTACGGCAGGGATGTAATTGAAATGAATTCGATTGGCTACAAACCGGGCTATTTGGGCAGACTTGGTGGCGAGTGCAGTGGTGTTCTTTCCAGACTTTACTAGACGAATTTGTGGATCTTGGTCTTTGCCGATCTTTATTTCCAGTGGCAGAGAACTATTGATACTCGATCCAATCTCTTCCTTAAATTGGCGGCATTCATCTTCATCGAGAATAAATTCGAGTTTCAGGATCGTTTGAGTTGCTGTTCGACGGTCCTGGAACTGAACAGGAAAGTCGCGTTGCCACAGATAGGCAGCATCGCCCATATATATTTTGCGATTTCGGTTCTGAGATGTCTGGGCATGCTGCTTTAGAAGCGCCATCGCGGCTTCGAGCGCCCGTAGCAGATTTGACTTGCCCTCGTTGTTTCGTCCAATGAGCACCGTTACATTAGCAAATTTGACGCGATGAGCTGACGTGATACTGCGATAGTTTGTCGCGGAAAATTGAACTAGCTGCACAAGTGCCTCGCGTTGTAAAAGGGCTAACGAATAGCGTTTATCTGCCGTGCCGGAGAGTCGCCTCTGCGAGCAGGCGTGGTAGGGATGGCGCTTCGATTATCCACCCTTGTATTATCAACCCGTGTTTTTCAAAAGCTTTAATTCATGTATAAAGCCCCTCGAAACACACCTGAGC
>CAIZCB010000323.1 GCA_903931355.1 uncultured Pseudomonadota bacterium | reverse complement strand
GGTATGCGGAGATCAAAACCCCGTGCCTTACCGCTTGGCGACAGCCCATTAAACTGATTGACTTATCCTTGTTGTAAAACTTCATATACCGAGGATCTATTTAAAGCTTTTGCCAAATAAACCTGCCCAGTATTTTTTATTTCTTCATAAACATTAACCGCTTCTTGCTTCGTTGCATATTCTGCAAAAACACAAGCACCAGTTCCCGTTAGCCTTGATTCGCCATACTTAGACAAATCAAGCAAAGCACTTCTAACAGGATCGTATAGTTTACGCACCACTGCAGAACAGTCATTCCCGACTTCCCCTGCAATGAAGTCGCTCATTTTGATCACTTTACTATCTCTTGTCAACTCTTCAGATAAAAAAATCTGCTTTGTGTTGACATGACAATCTGGCTTTACGATTACAAACCAATGTTCTGGCAAGTTTATTTGCTCCAATTGCTCACCGACACCTTCAGCCCAAGCCGAATGCCCATAAACAAAAACCGGCACATCTGCGCCTAATTGCAAGCCTAACTCCATCAACTTTTCGACTGAATAATTAATATTCCACAACTTATTCAACACAATCAACGTCGTCGCAGCATCAGAACTACCACCACCTAAACCACCACCCATAGGCAAATTCTTCTCAATTTCGATCCGAACCCCTAATTCTGACTGCGCATGTTTTTTAAGTAAATTTGCCGCCCTTACAGTTAAGTCATCCTGTTCAGGCACTCCTGGAATCGGATTCTGCAAACTAACACTACCGTCAGCCACAGGATGAAACACCAACCAATCACACAAATCTATAATCTGAAACACTGTTTGCAATAGATGATAACCATCTTCCCTACGCCCAGTAATTCTCAACATTAAATTTAATTTTGCCGGAGCCGGCCAACGCTTACTCCATCCAATTGATTCTTGCTCTAGCTGACTCACTAAATTTTCCACTGATCTACTATTAATTTAATTTTGGTTAACTCTTTTTCCACACCCATTTTGCGCGGCAACGTCAAACCACCAACTGATTGCATTTCTTTAAACTTAACCGCCCAACCTGACTGCCCAAAACCATCAGCCTGCTCAACAACAGCTTGATGCGGATCATTAACACCTAAAACCCAATACCGTAATGCTTGCACAGGCACAGCAACACCTAATTGCTCAGTAAAAATTGATTCAACCGCACCTTGAAATTCCTGTCGATTATCACCGTCTTCAACAATCACTTTATTCGGTAAAACAGCTATCAACAATCGCCCTTGACCCAAAGGCCCGGTCAATTCAATATCATCCCGTTCTAATTGATGTACCCACGCAATAGCAGCAGAAATCGACTCTTTTTCATTAGCCAGTGCGATACGCCCCTCAAACTGCCAAGGCCGATCTTGCTGAAAATGCTGCATATCCGCCAAATGATACGTCTCCAACGGCTTTTCTTCGATAACAGCACAACCTGACTGTAACAACAAAACTACGAGCACTAACCCCAGCTTAGTCATCATTGCCCACTCTGCAACACGCGTTTTTTAAGCTTGAGCAAATACTCATCTTCAGGTGATTTTTTATAAATACTATCAAATAACTCTTTGGCTTCTTTTTTACTACCAACAGACCACAAAGCCTCAATCAAATGCGCAGCGATTTCGTTCTCAGCCTGCTTTTCATACGCCTGCTGCAAATAAACCAAAGCTTGCTCTGCTTGACCCTTTTTGAACAACAACCACCCATAACTATCGATAATCACCGCTTCATTTGGTTGCAATTCAATAGCGTGTTTTAAATACTTCTCAGCCTCGTCATAACGCTCTGTTTTATCGATCAAGGTGTAACCCATCGCATTTAAAGCCCCGACATCATCAGGATTTTTTCGCAAAATGCTTAACAAATCACTTTCCAGCAAATCCAAGCGATCCATTTTCTCGGCAACCAAGGCTCTCGCATACAACACATCGCGATTATCCGGCTCTTCTTTTAGCACCGCTGTTAATACATCAAACGCCTGCTGATAATCACCCTGCTGATTCAGAAACTCAGCTTTAGTCGTCAAGATACGCAAGCGCTGCTCAGGATATTTATTTGCCATTCGCAACACACGCTGCTCAACCTCTTCTTGACGCTTCAAATTCATCACAATCGACAAACCAGCCATGTCAGCATCAAATGCCATACGCCCATCAACCACCTTATCAAACCAAGCTAAGGCTTTTTCAGGACGACGCTTTTGCATCTCCAACTTGCCTAAATAAAAACTCGCTTGATCATCCCACTCAGGGTTGTTCAATAATTTTTCAAGATAATTTTCAGCTTTATCAAGTTGATTTTGCTGAGCATAAATTAACGCAATCGAAAACAAACTCTCAGCATCATCCGGTTTTTCATCCAACACATTTTGACAAACCCGAATTGCATCATCATAAGCCTCGGTATTAACCAAAACCTCAATCAACATCTTCCTTAACTGCAAATCTTCTGGTGCTTGTTTAACCGCTTTCTCTAAATAGCGACGCGCTTTCACCAAATCACCGGTACGGCCCGCTAATTGCGCCTGAAAGATAACCGCTTTATTCCAGTCGGGTTGTAACTCTAAAGCCTTGCTAATTTTCTCTTGCGCTAAAGCATTATCTGGCAACATCGTTGCCAATACTGCTTGTAAGAACAACACGCTGACTTGAGTTGGCTGTTGTTTCGAAACCTCCTCTAAAACATCATAAGTAAATTGAGCACGACCTTCTTTCTCAAACAACTTAATCAGTTCTAACAAGCCCGCTTCAAATCCCGCCGGATCTTCCTGCAACATGGCATTGATATTTTCGAGTGCCGAATTGCGATTGGCATTTTTAATCGCCAACAACAAAGCAAACTTTCTGGCACCTAAATTTTTACCGTCTTTTTCCAACCAAACCGCCAAAGCCTCTTGGGTACGGCGTTCATCTTTTAAAAACAAACCAATTTTGACCGCTCTTTCTGCAATTCTAGGATCATCAACTCGCTTTGCCGCTTGTAGATAAGCATCCAAAGCCAAATCATACTGATTGCGCTGCCC
>CAIZCB010000322.1 GCA_903931355.1 uncultured Pseudomonadota bacterium | reverse complement strand
GCGATGGAGATACGGATATAGCCCGGTGCGCCGAAAGCCGAGCCAGGCACTAAAGCCACGCCCGCTTGCTCGATTAAAAATTCAGAAAAATCCAAGTCATTGTTAACGCCGTCTAAACGGGCAATCAATTTTTCAACATTCGGGAACACGTAGAAAGTGCCGTCAGTTGGCAAGCATTCGATGCCGTCGATGGTGTTTAACTCAGCGACTACATAATCATGACGCTTTTTAAACTCGACCATCATCATGTCAATGAAGCTTTGATCGCCATTTAAAGCTTGTTCAGCGGCAACTTGTGAAATTGAAGTGGGGTTAGAGGTGCTTTGTGATTGCACGATGCACATCGCTTCAATCAACGGTGCAGGGCCTGCACAATAGCCAATTCGCCAGCCAGTCATTGAATAAGCTTTAGAAACGCCATTCAAGACGATGGTGCGCGAATAAAAATCAGGATTAGCGTTGAGGATGTTGACGAACTGGCCTTTATTCCAAAGGATGTGCTCGTACATATCATCGCTGGCGATTAACACATCAGGGAAGTCGCGTAACACTTCGCCCAAGGCTTTTAATTCGTCTAATGAATAAGCCACGCCGGTTGGATTTGATGGGCTGTTGATCACCAATAAACGGGTTTTATCGGTGATGGCGGCGCGTAATTGCGCTGGTGAAATTTTGAAATTCTCGGCTTGGCCGGTTTCCAAAATCACTGGTACACCGTCAGCCAATAACACCATATCTGGATAAGACACCCAGTATGGCGCAGGGATAATCACTTCATCACCCGGATTTAACAAGGCTTGCGCCAAGTTAAAAAAGCTTTGTTTGCCGCCGCTGGACACCAAAATCTGATTGGGTGCATAGTCAAAACCGTTATCGCGTTTGAATTTATCAATCACGGCTTTTTTCAAGCTGGCGGTGCCGTCCACGGCGGTGTATTTGGTAAAGCCATTGTTAATCGCTTCAATCGCGGCGGCTTTAATCGAGTCGGGGGTGTCAAAATCCGGTTCACCGACGCCTAGGCCAATAATCTGTTTGCCAGCGGCACGCAGGGCGGCGGCACGGGCGGTGACGGCTAAAGTCGGTGATGGTTTAACGGCTTTGACGCGGTTGGACAGCGTAATGCTCATGATTCCTCGGCTTGTAGTAAACAAAAACAGTCGGCCATTATACGGTATCAGGCCAAAATCGCCTTATTGACGAATCACAACCAAAGCCAATGGCTCTCAATCGGCTTGCTCGGTGGTAATATAAGCCCATCTTTAACACCTAAGCCGCACCGGAAACGGTCAGAGGCGGCTCATGCAATGGACATTGGTCTGATTTTAGTTTTGATTGTGATTAACGGCGTTTTTGCCATGTCAGAAATGTCGCTGGTTTCGTCCAGAAAAGCGCGCTTGCAGAAATTAGCCGCCGATCGCAAAGCAGGCGCTCAGGCTGCTTTGAAGTTACACGAAGAACCTTCGCGGTTTTTATCGACGGTGCAAGTCGGCATTACCTCGGTGGGGATTTTAAGTGGTGCCTTAGGCGAAGATGCCTTGACCGTGCCTTTGCACGAACAATTGATCAAATTGCCATTGTTAGCACCTTACGCCGACGGTTTGGCTTTGGTTTTAACCGTGGTTTTAATTACCTATTTCTCGGTGGTGGTTGGCGAGTTAGTGCCTAAGCGTTTGGCATTATTACGACCTGAGAGCATTGCGGTTGTTGTAGCTAGGCCAATGAATGGCTTGTCGATTATTGCTAGTCCTTTGGTTTGGGTGTTGTCGTCTTCCAGTAATTTAATTTTGCGAATCTTTCGCGCTCATCGTGCGCCGCAGACCACGGTGACTAACGAAGAAATTAAATTATTGATGGAAATCGGCTCAGAGGCTGGGGTGTTTCATGCCAGTGAAGGTCATTTAGTCGCTAATGTTTTAAAGCTCGATGAACAGCGGGTTGGGGCTGTGATGACGCCGCGCAAAGAAATGTTTGTGATTGATTTGGCTGATGAACAATGTGATGTGAAAGAAAAAATCGCCGATTGTATTTATTCACAAGTAGTGATTTGTCGCGGTGGTTTAGATAATGTGCTCGGGATTTTGCATCGCGGCGATTTGTTAAAAGCGGTGATGAACGGCGCTGAATTTGATTTGGCAAAAACGGTGCGCCAGGCTTTATTCGTGCCAGACTCGATGAGCTTGACCCATTTGTTGGAGTTTTTTCGTGAAGCGCGGGCTGATTTTGCTTTGATCGTCAATGAATATGGTGATTTAGAAGGTTTGGTGACGCTGAGCGATGTCTTGAAAGCGATTGTGGGTGATTTGCCGAGCATTGAGTCGGATTTTGATCCTGATATGGTGCAGCGTGAAGATGGATCTTGGTTGGTTGACGGTGGTTTGGCGATTAAGCGTTTGAAATCGGTGGTGGGGATTAATCACGACTTACCAGGTGAATCAGCGAATACTTACAATACTATCGGTGGGTTTATTTTGTATTACTTGGAGAAAATACCGCGGGTAGCGGATCATTTTGAAGATGGCGATTGGTATTTTGAGGTGGTCGATATTGACGGCACTCGGATTGATAAAGTGTTAGTGATGCCTAAAAAAACTAATCATTAACAGGCATAAAAAAGCCGCTTCGATTAGAAACCGAAGCGGCTTTTTTTAGGTCGATTACTTAGCTTTTGCTAATTCAGCACGCATTTCGTCGATCACTTGTTTGTAATCAGGTTTGCCGAAAATTGCAGAACCAGCAACAAAAGTATCAGCACCGGCTTCTTTAATTTCGCGGATGTTGTCAACTTTAACGCCACCGTCGATTTCCAAACGGATGTCAAAACCGCTGTTATCAATGATTTTTCTAACTTGGCGCAGTTTGTCCAAAGAAGAAGGAATGAATGATTGACCGCCAAAGCCAGGGTTAACTGACATCAACAAAATCATGTCTAATTTGTCTAAAACGTAATCTAAGTGGTGTAGCGGTGTACCTGGGTTGAATACCAAGCCTGCTTTACAGCCGTGATCTTTAATCAATTGGATAGTACGGTCGATGTGGACAGAGGCTTCTGGGTGGAAAGTGATGTAAGTTGCACCTGCTTTAGCGAAATCAGGAATCAAGCGATCAACTGGCTCTACCATCAAATGTACGTCAATCGGTGCGGTAACGCCGTGTTTACGCAAAGCTTCACAAACCAGAGGGCCAATGGTTAGGTTAGGTACAAAATGGTTGTCCATTACATCAAAATGCACGATGTCAGCGCCCGCGTTTAAAACATTCACAACTTCTTCGCCTAAACGTGCGAAATCAGCAGAAAGAATCGAAGGGGCAATTAGATTGTCAGCCATTAGATGGTCCTCAAGGTATAGTGTAAAAATCGCTATTATAAGCTGGTTTGACACAATTGGCTAAACACTGCCGCATTGGTTTTGCGGATAAAAAATCTTGATGACGATAAAATAATTTGGTGTCTTAATTTTTTCAGCTTATAGTTTGCCACCTTTGAAAATGAGCCCTAGCCAAATTTAGCGGTCTTTTTAACTAGAAATTACAAAAGAGAGTATTTAATGGCTGCAACAACTTCCACTATGTTGCCCCTAGGGACAGCCGCGCCAGATTTCTATTTACCAGACACTGTGACGGGTAGGTTTTTCGGGCTAGATGGATTAAAAGGCGGAGTTGGGACGTTAGTATTTTTTATTTGTAACCATTGTCCGTATG
>CAIZCB010000321.1 GCA_903931355.1 uncultured Pseudomonadota bacterium | reverse complement strand
GATGTAATCGATTTTCGCGTATTGACCAGAACCACCTGATTGTTTTTTGTGGGTGTAGCTGTCTTCGATACGTTGGGTGATTGTTTCGCGGTAAGCAACTTGTGGTTTACCAACGTTAACTTCAACACCGTGGGTACGACGTAAGATGTCAACTTTAATATCCAAGTGCAACTCGCCCATACCTTTAATGATGGTTTCGCCGCTTTCTTGGTCAGTTTCAACGCGGAAAGATGGATCTTCTGCAACCATTTTGCCAATCGCGATACCCATTTTTTCGTTGCTACCTTTGTCTTTTGGCGAGATAGCAATCGAGATAACTGGATCAGGGAAAACCATAGGCTCTAAAGTTGCTGGTTTGTCTGGATCGCATAAGGTATGACCGGTTTGAACGTTTTTCATACCGATAACCGCAACGATGTCGCCCGCTTGTGCAGAATCTAACTCTTCACGAGAGTTAGCGTGCATTTCTACGATACGACCAATACGTTCGGTTTTGCCGGTGAAAGTATTCAGAACGGTAGTACCTTTTTCCAATTTACCTGAGTAAATACGAATAAAGGTCAATGCACCAAAACGGTCGTCCATGATTTTGAACGCCAAGGCGCGCAATGGTTTGTTGACATCAACAATTGCGAATTCGCCAGTTGCGTTACCTTCCAAATCCACTTCAGGTTGTGGTTTAACTTCAGTTGGGCTTGGTAAATAATCAACAACACCATTCAATACCAACTGAACACCTTTGTTTTTGAAAGATGAACCGCAGAAAGTTGGGAAGAAATCAAGGTTGATTGTACCTTTACGGATGCAACGTTGAACGGTTTCGAAATCTGGCTCAACACCTTCTAGGTATTTTTCCATTGCGTCGTCGTCTTGCTCAACTGCAGTTTCAATCAATTTTTCACGCCATTCTTCAACCAAATCAGCCATATCTGCTGGTACGTCTTCGATGACATATTTCAATGGGTCTCCAGAATCATCCCAGACCCATGCTTTGCGGGTTAATAAATCAACAACACCAACAAAGTTTTCTTCTTCGCCGATTGGCAAGGTCATCACTAAAGGACGAGCACCCAATACGTCTTCAACTTGCTTAACAACGCGATAGTAGTTAGCACCTAAACGATCCAGTTTGTTGATGTAGATAACACGAGCAACTTCTGATTCGTTAGCATAACGCCAGTTGGTTTCTGATTGAGGCTCAACACCGCCTGAACCACAGAATACACCAACACCGCCATCTAGTACTTTTAATGAACGATATACTTCGATAGTAAAGTCAACGTGACCCGGGGTGTCGATGATGTTGAAACGGTGACCGTTCCAAAAGCATGAAGTCGCCGCTGATTGAATGGTGATACCACGTTCTTGTTCTTGTTCCATGAAGTCTGTGGTCGCTGCACCATCATGTACTTCGCCGATTTTGTGGATTTTTCCGGTCAGCTTCAGAATCCGCTCGGTAGTGGTGGTTTTACCGGCATCGACGTGCGCGAAAATGCCGATATTTCCGTATAACGATAGATCAGTCATGGTTGTACTCTATTTTTTGGAGATGAAAACTTGTATCCCTTGGCACCATTGCCGCGGCTTCTTCAAGGACACTGCCTATGAAAAATCCTGCCATTCTACCCGAAAAATCAAAAAAAACAGAATGTCAATTCTGTTATGTTAAGCAATCTGCTTTAAAAACTTAGGATTCGCTGGTTTTTGACTCGTCAGCCAAGATTTGCTTTAAAAAAGGAATAGTTAATTTGCGCTTGGCGGCCAATGTCGCTCGATCAATTTTTTCCAGTAATTGCCATAAAGCAGGAAAGTCATGAACATAATGATTAAGCAAAAACCGCCCAACCAAAGCCGACAAATCAAATCCCAAATGACGAGCTTTCACCTGTAAAGCTTCAAGAATTTCATGATCATTCAAGCGCTGAATTTTTAAGGTCAACCCCCAACTCATACGGGTTTTTAAATCCGGCAACACAATCGGCAAAAATTTAGGCGGACAATCAGCAGCAAATAGTAATTTATGACCGTTTTGGCGATGGCTATTATAAAAAGCAAACAACGCCAACTCCCAATCGTTATTACCCGCCAAATATTGAATATCGTCAAAAACCACCAAATCCATCTCCTCCAAGCCTTCTAGCATGGCCGGATCAGGTAATTGCTGATTAAATTTAAAATAAAACGGTTCCTTGTCTTTTAATTTTGCCTGCTGACAACAAGCTTGTAGCAAATGAGTTTTACCGCAACCTGGATCACCCCAAACAAAAATCTGCTGCTCTTGACCGTCATCAGCCAATGCCTCTAATTGCATGATAATTTCCGCATTACTGCCAGCAAAATAACTCGCAAAAGTCTGATTGGCCTGAAACTCAAATGCTAAAGGGACTTGCATAAAACCCTATTTAACCTTTTCTGCTTTATAAACAAATAAGCCGGCACCAAAGCACAGCAACAAGCTAAACAACACCTCGAGCAAAGCATAAGGACGCTCTGCCGAATTGACATAAGCCTCAGCAGCACCGTGAGCAAAATAGGGCAAACTTAAATAACTCATCCAAGTACAGCTTTTCAGATTACGGTCAAGAAAACCTCTGAATGGAAGCAGCAAAGGCCCGATACTGATGATTAGCAACAAGGCGGTTGGCAAGCGAGTGGATGGCGATAACAAAGTATGCCAAGCCATCAATAGAAAAAATAAGCCGAAAAAACCGAGTAGGCCAAGGTAGTAATAATGGATTCTGGACATGAAAATTTTCAAAAAATAAATCGTAGTTTACAACCAAAAGCCAGCATTGTTAGCTAATTAGCCTTTTCAATCTAACTATATTGATT
>CAIZCB010000320.1 GCA_903931355.1 uncultured Pseudomonadota bacterium | reverse complement strand
GTAAAACCTAGTTTTGCTGCTGAAGATTTTATAATAAAAAGAGCCTATTTCGAAGATAAAACCAATCAACTGAAGTTGGACGAGGTTAAGGTAAAAAACTTTGTTGAGTATGATGGTTTTTTAGCGAAAGGTTATGTGGATTCTGCATTTTGGTTGCGAATAACCTTAGATCCACAGAAGAAGTTATCAGATATTTCAAATCCGAATGAATCTTTAGTAATGCTAATTCGTCCTTCGAATCTTGATCAAATTCAAATTTATGATTCACGCAATAATGGAAGTCAACCTTATTTTGTTGGTGATACGGTCGATTTTAATTTGAGAGAAAATGATCAATATCAGTCCTTAAGTTTTAGTAAAGTAATTCAAAGAGGCGATATTCCAAGGGATATTTGGTTAAGGCTGAAAACTACCAGTGCGAATCTTATTGATGTTGAGGTTTTTACTCTCAGTGAAGCCTATAATTTTGAAAAAAAACGAGAGTTTTTGTATGAGTTTAGTGTTGCTTATTTCTTATGTTTTCTGTTGTTGAGTGTTTATTTTTTTATTTTCTCAAAAGAGCGGTTGGTTTTTGTTTTTGCTGTTAAACAGTTTTTTGGTTTTTTTTCAACAGTTTTTATATATGGATATTTCAGGTTTTTGTTTGCTGATAAGGTATCGGTCTTATTTATTGATGAATTGACAAGTTTTTTTGTAATTTGCTATGGAGCTTGTATAGTTTTCTTTGATTATATGTTTCTTAAAGAGTATCAATCAAGAAGACGCGGTTCATTGGTGCTTTTTTCATTGTTATTGTTTTTTCCTATTGCGTTATTATTGGTGTTTAGCGGGCACCCAATGCGTGCCTTGCAATTTAATATGATTGCTTCGACTGTTAGTCCATTATTTGTGTTCTTGTCGTTAGTATTAAATAGCCGTAGATTGAATTGGGCTGAAAGTCATTCGATTTTATTGAATAAAATTGTGATGGCAACTTATGCATTGGTTTCAGTTTTATCTTTATTTTTTATTTTTGCTGTTATTGGTGTTTTTTCAACTGGAGAGCTGTTTTTACAAGGTCGGATATTCCAGGGTTTTTTTTCCGGTACGCTATTGATGGTTGTATTGCAAATTAGGGCATATCATATAGAGAAAAGTCGTCAATTAGCGGTTACACAATTAGAGATTAAACAGCGAGAAATTGATGTCGAATGGCAGCATCAAGAGGAAAGAAGTCAGTTTTTAGGTATTTTGGCTCATGATCTAAAGACACCGCTTGCACTAATTAAAATGATTTTAGGGATTAAAGAGTTCTCAGTCGAGCATGTAAATCATTTGAATAATGCAGTTAATGATATGAATACTGTCATTGAACGTTGTTTGCAAGTTTCTCAAGTCGAAGACAATAAGCTGGATTTGGTTTTAGAGAAGGTCGATTTGTTTGGCTTGTTAATGGATAAAAAGAAGCAAAGTATTGCTGCTAAAAGAATCAATATTTATTGTCATGATTCAATTTATTTGATAACTGATGATCAGTTGTTGAGGATTATTTTGTCTAATCTTGTTGATAATGCAAATAAATATAGCGATCCTTATACGACTATTGAAATAAAAGTTCGTAGAGATTCTCAGGGTGATAAGGACGGTGTTGCGATTTCGATTATTAATATGCCAGGTAGATTTGGTTTTCCCGATCCTGAAAAAGTTTTCCAGAAATATTATCGAGCCAATAATAATACTCGTTTATCAGGGACAGGGCAGGGGCTGTATCTGGTTGCAAATTTAGCAAAAATGCTTGGTGGAAATATTCGTTATATTCCTGATCAAGCCTACGTTTGTTTCACTTTATGGTTACCCAATAACTTTAACGAACGCTCTCAATCTGGAGTCGATGCTGGATAAGCTGGTACTATAGCCACCTTTTTTGATTCAGCAGTTTCAGGAGTTTTGGTTTGACACAGGTTCAGGATATTACCAGTCCAATGACGGCGATGGAGAAGCGGGCAACGGTTTCGCTGGCTAGTATTTACGCCTTGCGGATGCTGGGGTTGTTCATGTTGTTGCCGGTGCTGTCGTTGTTTACCGAGCAAATGCCAGGTTCTACGCCCAAGCTAGTCGGTTTGACGATGGGCATTTACGGTCTCACTCAAGCCGTGTTGCAAATTCCGTTTGGTTTGTTGTCCGACCGCTTTAGCCGCAAATCCATCATTATTATTGGTTTGGTGTTGTTTGTGTTTGGTAGCGTGGTTGCTGCTTTATCGACTGATATTTATGGTGTATTGATTGGTCGGGCTTTGCAAGGTTGTGGCGCGGTTTCGGCGGCGGTGATGGCCTTGTTGGCGGATTTAACTCAAGAAGTGCATCGCACGAAAGCGATGGCGACGATTGGTGCCAGTATTGGCGTTTCATTTGGGGTGGCGATTACGCTAGGCCCTATCATTGCTGATCATTTCGGTATCAGCGGCATTTTCTGGATGATCGCGATTTTGGCGGCATTGGCGATTTTGGTGGTGCTGTTTGTGGTACCTAATCCGCAAAAAATTACCACCCATCGAGAAGCCGAATACATTCCCTCTGAATTAGGCACGGTGATTAAAAACCCCGATTTGCTCCGTCTTAACTATGGCATTTTTGCTCTGCATTTAATCTTGATGGCCAGTTTCGTCGTGGTGCCATTGTTGATGCGTGATGCCGGCTTGCAAGGCGGTAGTCATTGGATGGTGTATTTGCCAGTGTTGATTACTTCGATGGCGATGATAATCCCGTTTGTGATTATTGCCGAGAAAAAACGCCAAATGAAAAAGGTGTTTTTGGGCGCGATTGCCTTATTGGTGATTGCTAACTGCGGTTTTGTACTGTTTCATGGCCAATTAATCGGCTTGATTGCTTGTTTATGGCTGTTTTTCTGCGGCTTTAACTTGCTAGAAGCGACTTTACCTTCTTTAATTTCTAAAACCGCGCCTGGCGATTTAAAAGGTACAGCCATGGGGATTTACTCCAGCGCTCAGTTTATCGGTGCTTTTTTAGGTGGTGCTAGTGGCGGTTGGTTGTATGGCGAATTTGGGCCTACAGCGGTATTTGTGTTTTCTGCGGCGATAGCTGCGAGTTGGATTTTAATCGCTTGGTTTATGTCACCGCCGCGCTATGTGGCGAATTTATTGTTGTCATTAGAACAAGTTAAACCAGAGCAAGCCGCTGAGTTTTCTAAGCAGTTATTAGCGATTAACGGTATCGAAGAAGTACGGATGCATTTTGAAGAACAGGCCGCTTATTTAAAGGTCGATAATCAAAAGCTGGATAAAAATCAATTGAGTTTATTTTTAAAGCAGTGGTAGTGGTTTGCCGCTGTAATCCATTAAACTCGCGCCATTGCTAAATTTAATAAGGAGATATGTATGTTGAACAAAGTGATGTTGATCGGTCGTTTAGGCGCTGATCCAGAAGTACGTTATATGCCAAGCGGTGATGCGATCACCACCATTCGTTTGGCAACCAGTCGTCGTTGGAGAGATAGAAATACTAACGAACGTAAAGAAGAAACCGAATGGCATCGCGTGGTGTTTTTTGGCGGTTTGGCAAAAATTGCTGGCGAGTATTTGAAAAAAGGCAGCCAAGCTTATGTTGAAGGCCGTATCCGCACCCAAAAATGGCAAGGTCAGGATGGTCAAGATCGTTACACCACTGAGATTGTTGCTGATGAAATGCACATGTTAGATGCGCGTAGTGGCGGCACCGCTAACTATGGCGATAACAACACCCCGCCAGCCAGCAGCTATGACAATCGTCCCTCTGCACCAGCCGCAGGCCCACAATCTGCCCCAACTTCTTTTGACGATTTTGATGATGATATTCCGTTCTAAATTGAACGCTTAAAAACTAAGCAAACCCAGTAAGGCTTGTTCTTGTTGGGTTTTTTTATGTCTATTTGGGGGCGGGATTAAAAATATGAGATCTCAATGATAACTACCAAAAATTGCAGCTCAACCAGCCATCAAAGAAAAGGTCTTATTCATCATCTTGTTTTGGCCTGATAAAGAGTTGAAATTTAAAGTAGCTAGTTAATAGTTGTGTGCATTAGAGTCAATTGATTGATCTTGTTTGTTAAGTAAACTAAGATAAGGTCATTATTCTAATTTTGTGAGTAATCAGTATGCTTGAGATAGCTAAGGAAGATATTGTCGCGCGGCTCAAATTTGACAATCCGTGGTGGGAAGGTGGAGTCAATAGCAAGATAGCATTTGAAAATACCCCTCGCCGAAAGTACTTCGATACATTTCATCGAACCATTATTGATACCTCATTACGAAGAGCGATTGTATTAATGGGACCACGTAGAATCGGTAAAACCGTAATGGTGTTTCATTCAGTGCGTGCATTACTAGATGCTGGTGTTGATTCAAATGCTATTCTTTATGTCTCACTTGAGACGCCAATTTATACAGGTCTTTCGCTTGAAGGTATTCTTGGGCTCTTCAAAGGATTATTTGCGCATAAACGCGATAATACGCTTTATGTATTCTTTGATGAAATCCAATATCTTAAGAATTGGGAAGTTCACTTAAAATCATTAGTAGATTCCTATCCTGACTACAGATTTGTTGCCACTGGTTCAGCCGCTGCGGCTCTACGATTAAAAAGCAATGAGTCTGGCGCTGGTAGGTTCACCGACTATGTATTGCCACCATTGACTTTCGCTGAATATTTATTTTTTATAGGCAGAGAAGACGAGCTAATAGAGAGAGAAAGGCATAAAGATTCAATTTTTTTTGAATATTCAACTAGAAATATAAATGCATTAAACGATGAATTTGTAAAATATCTAAATTTTGGAGGTTATCCAGAGGCTGTGTTTTCGAAAACTATACGCAGTAATCCGGGACAATATATTAAGAGCGATATTATAGATAAAGTTCTTCTACGTGATTTACCTAGTCTTTACGGTATCAATGATATTCAGGAGTTAAATCGTCTATTCACTACGCTTGCTTATAACACAGGAAATGAGGTGAATTTGGAAGGTTTATCCAAGTCATCGGGGGTTGCCAAAAATACAATCAAACGATATCTCGAATATCTTGAAGCTGCTTTCTTAATCAAACGTGTAGAGAGAATAGATCAGAATGCTAAACGCTTTAAACGTGCTATGTGTTTTAAGGTTTATTTAACGAATCCTTCGATGCGCGCAGCTCTATTTGGTCAATTAGAGATTGATGCTGACGCTATGGGGGCGCTTACTGAAACGGCAATATTTAGTCAATGGCAGCATAATAAGCAAATAGAACTGTATTATGCACGCTGGAATACTGGTGAAGTCGATATTGTCTATTTGAATGAGTCAGATCAAAAACCTTTATGGGCTGTTGAGGTGAAATGGAGTGATCGCCCATATTCAGTGCGCGAAGAATTGAATAATTATGTCGATTTCGTTTTACGCAATCCACAAATAAAACAACCTCTTTTTGTTACTAGTCGCACGATATCTAATGACAGTGTTCAGTACAAAGGCGTGAATTTTCAGTTTATACCTGCTAGTCTGTATGCTTATACATTAGGAGCCAATATTTTGGATAGAGTAACTGCTCCAGATCAGTGAAAGCTGGAGTGGCGGGTGAGTTTTTAAAAATAATCCACACTTAACTTTCACCAATAAAAGCTTGGCTGTTGGCGAGTGGTCTAAATTGGCTTTCGCCAAGCACTTGCCAACAGCATTGATCATAATGATTAAACTGACCTGCGCCGATTGCAAACAGGGCGCTTTTAACCATTTCTAAATGACTCTCAGGCACATAAAAACAGAGTTTATACATGCCGAGTTAGTTTGCCATCGTTATAAATATCATGCCCCATAACACTAAAATCATGGTGATTTCTTCGGCTAAATTAAGTACGGCGTCGCGATTGGCTTTGATTGCCATTGCAACTTGATTAGCTTTTTGGTCGCGCATGTGAACGGTTTGACGAATCATGGTTTTTCTCCTGTTAATGGTGGGTGTAACTACGCATTTGACCTACTAAAACCCCTTGGATTTCGACTTGATGGGGTAGG
>CAIZCB010000319.1 GCA_903931355.1 uncultured Pseudomonadota bacterium | reverse complement strand
GTGTTTCTGCGCCGGGTGAGTTGGTGTCTTTAGAACATATCGTTCACGAAATGCGCTTATTCAAAAGCGCCGAAGAATTAAAGTTGATGCGCCGCGCGGCCGAGGTATCGGCTCATGCTCATATCCGCGCTATGCAATATTGCCAGCCCGGGCTTTATGAATATCAAGTTGAAGCCGAATTAGTTCACCATTTTATGCAAGACGGTTTACGCGCGGTGGCTTATCCATCGATTGTTGCTGGCGGCAAAAACGCTTGTGTCCTGCATTACACTGAAAACACCGACAAACTTCGCAAAGGTGATTTGCTGTTAATCGACGCAGGCGTCGAATGTGATCATTACGCAGCCGACATTACCCGTACTTTTCCGGTATCTGGCAAATTCAGCGAACCGCAACGCTTGTTGTATCAATTGGTTTTAGATGCACAATCAGCCGCTTTAGAACAAATCGCTCCAGGTATCGCTTGGAACAAAGCCCATGAAGCTTCGGTAGAAGTTTTGACCAAGGGTTTGATTGAGTTGGGCTTATTAAAAGGCAAACTCAAAAAGCTGATTAAAGATGAAAAATACAAACAGTTTTATATGCACCGGATTGGTCATTGGTTGGGCATGGATGTTCATGATGTTGGCGATTACAAAATCAAAGACGAATGGCGTTTGCTGGAGCCTGGGATGGTGTTGACGGTCGAGCCGGGTTTGTATGTGCCTGTCGATTGTGAAACGGTTGATAAACAATGGCGTGGCATTGGGATTCGGATTGAAGATGATGTGTTGGTCACTAAAGATGGCTACGAAGTTTTGACTCATGCTGTACCAAAAACCGTTGCCGATATTGAAGCCATCATGCGAGGCGAGTAATGGATAGTCATTTTGATTTAATTATTGCTGGCGGCGGTTTAGTTGGTAATTGTTTAGCCTTGGCTTTAAAAGATAGCGGTTTAAAAGTTGCCGTAGTTGAAGCTGCCAGTCGTCAGCAACAGCAACAATCACCTGCCGGTGATCGAGCCTTGGCATTGGCGGCTGGCACTGTACAGCTATTGCAAAGCTTAGGTGCTTGGGATGGCGTCGCGCAACAAGCCACGGCGATTAAGCAAATTCATGTCTCTGATCGCGGTCATTTTGGCAAAACACGTTTATCGGCTCTGCAACAAGGAGTTGAGGCGCTGGGTTATGTGATTACCGCCCGTGAAATCGAAACCCATGTTGCCGATTTGGTCGCGCAATCTCAAATTCAGTATTTTTATCAAACTCGCGTGGCGGGTTTGATTAGCGATGATGCACAAATCAATGTCCATCTAAAACAAGACAATGGCGAATCGTTGAATTTAACCGCTGCCTTGTTGGTGGGTGCTGATGGTGGGCAATCATCGGTCAGACAATTGTTGCAGATTGACCAGCAACAAACCGAATACGGACAAACTGCTTTGGTGACAACCATCGAATCGAGTTTGCCGCACAACAACACCGCTTACGAGCGGTTCACTGCATTTGGGCCATTGGCGTTTTTACCGGTGACTGGCAAACGCACCGCTGTGGTTTGGACTCGTAGCCATGAACAAGCGGAATCGTTAATGGCGGGTGGCGAAGCGGATTTCTTAGCCGAACTGCAAGCGTGTTTTGGTTATCGTTTGGGCTCTTTAAAACTAGCGGCACCGCGTCGAGCGTTTCCATTAAGTTTGATTCGTGCTGAAAAAATGGTGGCAGAGCGAGCGGTGATTATTGGTAACGCGGTGCATCAATTACATCCCGTGGCTGGACAAGGGTTTAATTTGAGCATTCGCGACGTTGCCGAATTAGCCGAAGCTTTAATCCAGCAGCAGCAAAACCAAGCCGATATTGGTGATGCAGCGTTTTTAAATCGCTATGCGAAACAGCGTCAACAAGATCACAGTCAAACCATCGGTTTTACTGACAATGTGGTGCGGATTTTTTCTAATCAATGGCTGGCGCTGGCGGCATTGCGAAACACGGGTTTAACTTTGCTAGATCATTTGCCGTTCGCTAAACAATTATTAGCGAAACACGCGATGGGTTTGGCGCGGCGCTTACCTAATTTAGGTGGTTAAGGAGTAGCGATGAAATCATCTCGTATAGCGTGGTTGGTAATCGCGGTTTTATTAAGCGGCTGTGGCAAAGAAGCCAAACCACAAAAAGTCCAAAAACAAGCTGTCCAAAAATATGAAAAAACCGTGACTTTGCAAGGTTCGGTAAGCAATAACACCGGTTTAGTGAAGTCTGGCAAGATTGAAGCGCGTTTACCGAGCGGTGAATTATTAGCAGAAGCGGTATTGGAAAACAGCGCTCGCTATCAATTACAAATTCCGGCAGGGACGGTATTACCGCTAATTTTGAGTTTCTCGCCTACAGACAACCAAAGCGCTGATAAATTAATTAGCGTGGTGGTTCAAGCCGACATTAATCGCTACGACATTAGCCCATTAACTAATGCGATTGCTCAGCAAGCTAAAGCGTTAGGTGGCTACACATTGCGAAATATGACCCAAGCTGCTGAAGACGGTGTGCATGTGCCTGATGCGAATAAAACCAGTGCTGGTTTTCGTGGTGATCCTACCAAGCAATACGGCGGTTGGCATTAATCCACTTTTTGCCGAGCCAGATCAAAAAATATGCAGATTTTTGTTCACGCTTTTTCTAAATGAGCGATATTATTACTTGAAATCATTGACTGTTTTAACGGCAGTTAAAGAAAAAATTATTAATCAATAAGGCTCAAAATGAATCAATCTTTTCTGCGCGTGTCGCTTTTAATTGCGGTTGCAGTGTTGCTTAATGCTTGTAGCAGTACTTCAAATCGCGACAAAATTACGGTGATTAAGCCAGTTGTAACGCCACCTACGTCAGCGAATAATGGCTATAGACCGACCGTTTATTCTGGCGTGTTCGCCAAGCCAGCTGCGATTGATCCTGCGGTGGAATTTTGGCGCAAAACTTACGGGGTTTGGCAGCGTTCTGAGGTTGCGTTTCATGATGACAGACATATGGATGTGATTTACGAAGTGCTGACCTTGCCAGGTAATGTTGGCGAAGGTTTAACTACCGAGCAAAAAAATATCGTTAGCCAACGTAAAGAATTTTGGAAATCGCAATTGGCCGGATTGGAAGGTAAATTGCGTTATGGCGCTGATTTAAGCCAAGCCGATAGACAGATCATGGCTAAGATCGAAGCGACTGGTAAGCCGGTGAATACGGTTTTAGCTGGCGCTAGTGAGCGTTTACGTTCGCAACGCGGTACTCGTGAGCGTTTTAAACGTGGCTTAGAAATCAGTGGTCGCTACGATTTACAGTTTAGAAAAATCTTCCGTGATGCTGGCTTGCCAGAAGACTTAGCCTATTTGCCTCATGTCGAGTCATCATTTCAATTAACCGCAAAATCATCAGCCGGTGCTGTTGGTTTGTGGCAATTCACCAACGCAGCGGCGAAAACCTTTATTCCAGGGCATGATAAGCGTGATCAACGCTATGATCCGTTTGTTTCGGCTAATGGCGCGGCGCGTTATTTGAGTTATGCCTATGGCAAATTAGGCGATTGGCCGGCGGCTGTGACTTCTTATAATCACGGTATTGGCGGTATGAAGCGCGCACAAAATACGGTTGGTAATGATTTCAATCGGATTGTTGATAATTATGATGGCCCAGCGTTTGGTTTTGCTTCGCGTAACTACTACGCACAATTTCTGGCAGCACGCGAGATTGCTGCGAATCCACATCAATATTTTAGGGAAGGCGTTAGTTATGAAGCGCCTGTTGGCGCTGGCCAATATTTGGCGGCAGAGTAATTTATGCGGATAACCGCCTTTCAAAAACAACTCATTTGTGAAAATACCATTAAATATTTTGGTCAAGATGCACATGTTTGGCTGTTTGGTTCCCGTGTCAATGATTTCGCAAAAGGCGGTGATATCGATTTGTACATAGAGCCATCAATCCAAAATGCCGCGATGTTAATTGCAGCTAAATTACAATTCATGGCGGAATTGCATAAAAAATTAGGTGAGCAAAAGATTGATGTTGTTTTGCATCGGCATAATGCGGCTTCACAATTACCTATTTATCGAATAGCGAAACAAACCGGCGTGCTGTTACGATGAATGAAGTTCTGGTTGAAACATTAAAAGTCTGTCATCGACATGCAGATCGTTTGCTTTGGGCGCTTTCCGAGTTAGAAAGACATTTGCCTTTTACCGGCTCTAAGCTGACACAGCTAAGCAATGTTGATCTTGCCATATTGGATCAATTCACCACGCGTTTTGGTAAGTTGCAAGATTTGATGGGGGCGAAGTTATTTCCTGCTGTATTGGAGCTTACTAAAGAGTCGGTTGAGCTTAAGGCGTTTATCGATAAACTTAATCATCTTGAAAAACTAGGGGCCATTCCATCTGCTGATCAATGGTTGTTAATGCGTGAGATTAGGAATGCTTTTTCTCATGACTATCCTGATGACCCTGATTTGCAAGCCGCAGTTCTCAATCAGGCGGTTGAGTTAGCGCGTCAATTGACTGAAGTTCTAACAGGGCTGGTTGACTATATTCAACCTTATCTTTGTTTGGAAGTTTCAAAGCAAAGTTAATCATGGCCTATTGATAGATTCCAAAAGGCCTCCAAGCGTTTGTCTGCTATTTCGTAAATATTGAGAAGGTCTTGCTTGGCAGCCCTTTACAGTCCTAGCTCTAACAAATTCAAAATCTTATCCCGCAACTGTTGTTTACGGGCTTCATCCTTAATCGGCTGTCCTAGCTGGTCGCTAATGTAAAACATATCTTCTGCACGACTGCCAATGGTGGTGATTTTGGCGTCGTGAAGTTGAATTTCTAATTCGCTAAAGGCTTGGCCGATAGTGGACAACAAGCCAGCACGGTCGGTGGTGATCAGTTCCAGAATTGTGTGGTGGTTTTTAGGGTCGTCCAAAAAGGTAATTCGGGTTTCAATCGGGAAATGTCGCGCTTGGCGGGATTGTTTGTGGATATTGTGCGGTGCTTTAACCGCTGCTTTGTTCAACAAATTTTGGCGCAATGAGCTACAAATCTGAATTTCTTGATGAAGATCGTTAATCGCTTCGCCGGATTGTTCTAAAACTTGAAAGCTGTTTAAAACGTATTGGTCGTCAGTCGTGATGATCCGTGCGTCGAGAATAGTCAGGCCCAATTGGTCAATACTGGCGGTGCAAATCGAGAAAATGCCGGTTTCATTTTGGGTGTAAACGAAAATCTCAGCGCTACCGCGTTGGGTTTGTGGGCGCAGTAATACCAACGGTAAATCAGCTTCTTCCGATGCGGCAATCGCTATGGTGTGCCATGCAATTTCATCGGCGGAATAGCGTAGAAAGTAGTCGTCACTAAGATGACGCCAAGAGGCTTGGATCATCGATTCGGATAATCCCAGTTTAATTAGTTCTAGTTGTGCTTCTTTGATGTTATCGACCAATCGTTCTGAACGGGCAACGGGGTTGTGTAGGCCGCGGTGTAGGGCGTTGTGGGTGGCCATGTACAATTCTTTTAGTAGGGTGTCTTTCCAAGAATTCCACAGGCTGGGGTTGGTGGCGCGAATATCGGCGACGGTTAGTAAGTACAAGTGATTGAGATATTCGATGCTGCCAACTTGTAAGGCAAAGGTGTGGATGACTTCGGGATCGCTGATGTCTTTGCGTTGGGCGGTCATCGACATCAATAAATGGTTTCGGACTAGCCATGCCACTAATTTGCCATCACGAATGGGCAATAGGTGTTGGGTGCAAAAGCGTTGGGCGATGGTTTCACCGAGTTGCGAATGATCGCCGCCGCGACCTTTGGCGATGTCGTGAAACAGAGCGGCAATGTAAAGCACTTCGGGCTTGGTGATTAATCTGAAAATGGTATTGCAAAAAGGCAGTTCGGCTTCTTGCATCGGTAATGAGAAACGGCGCAGATTGCGGAGTAGGAATAAGGTGTGTTCGTCTACGGTGTAGATGTGGAATAAGTCATATTGCATTCTCGCCACGATATTGGCGAAATCGGGCAAGTAGGCGGCTAGTACACCATAGCGATTCATGCGTTTGAGTTGTTCGGTAATGCCGTGCGGTTGGCGCAAAATCTCGATAAATAAGCGGTTGGCGTTTTTGTCTGCTCTAAAGGCATTATCAATTTTGTGGAGATTTTTGCGAATTAGGCGGACAGTGTCGGCGCGTATGCCTTTTAGCGAAGGCGTTTGTTGTAGCAGTAAGAAGATTTCTAATAGGGCAAGCGGACGCTGTTCAAAAATATGGATGTTGGTTGCTTGTAGATAGCCGTCGATGGATTCGAAATCGGCGGTAATTGGTTGCGGTGTTAAATTAGCTTGGTGGCTAATCAGCTTTTCATTTAATACCTGTAACAGCATTTCATTTAGGCGTTCAATATCGACTACGGTTTTGTAATAAAACTGCATGAATTGTTCGACATCGGGTTGATTTTGACCGTCGATATAGCCGAATTGGCTGGCGAGTTCGCGTTGATAATCAAACAATAAACGGTCTTCGCTACGATTGGTTAAATTGTGCAGTGCAAAGCGTAAGCGCCAGAGGATGTCGCGGGCGGCAATTAGATTGTCGTATTCGGCGCGAGGTAGATAGCCGTATTTGATTAATCCGCGCAGGGTTGATGAGTGGTAGTGGTGTTTAAATACCCATGAAATGATTTGTAAATCTCTAATCCCGCCCGGGCCTTCTTTGATGTTGGGTTCAAGATTGTAGGCAGTGTCGTGATATTTGCGATAGCGCTGGGCTTGTTCGGCAATTTTGGCGGGGAAAAATTGTTCGGAAGGCCAGAGTTTCTTATCGGCTAATGCGGTTTTTAGGTCTGAAAATAAATCAAAATTACCGGTGATTAAGCGCATTTCCAGCAAATTGGTGAAGATGGTTTGGTCGTCGGTAGCCGCTTCGATGCATTGTTGAATGTTGCGAACGCTTTGCCCAGGTTTTAAGCCAATGTCCCACAGGAAGCGACTGAAGTCGGCGATTTGCTCTTGGAGGTTGTCGCTGTGTTGAGTGGGAATCAGAATCAGAATGTCGATGTCTGAATGCGGGAATAGTTCGCTGCGACCGTAGCCGCCAGTGGCGATTAAGCTGGATGATTCGCTGTCTTGGCTTAGAAAGTGTTGCCAGCAGTATTGCAACAAGCTATCGATAAAGGTGGCTTTTTCCGATAGTAGGGTGGTAACAGTTTGGTGTGGTCTAAATTGTTGTTTTAGAAATTCGGTTTCAGTGCTAATTAAATTTTTAAATGCCGCAATTGGACTGGCTGCTTCGAAGCAGCTCGATAACTGCAGGTCGAAGCGCCGTTGATTGATCATTGCTCTTCCTGACGTAAGGTGAGGATTTCGTAGCCGGTTTCGGTGACCAAAATGGTGTGCTCGAATTGTGCGGATAAGCTGCGGTCTTTGGTGACTGCGGTCCAGCCGTCAGCCAGGACTTTCATGTGGCGTTTGCCGAGGTTAATCATTGGTTCGATGGTGAAAATCATCCCCGGCTTCATGATCGCGCCTTCGCCACGTTTGCCAAAGTGCATGACATGCGGGTCTTCGTGAAATTTTTTGCCGATGCCGTGGCCGCAAAACTCGCGAACCACTGAATAGCGATTGCTTTCGGCGTGGACTTGAATCACATGACCAATGTCTCCGAAATGGGCGCCGGGTTTGACTTGTTCGATGCCTAAAAATAAGCATTGGCGGGTGATTTCGACTAGGCGTTTGGCGTGGGGTGTGACGTCACCAATGCAAAACATTTTGCTGGTGTCACCGTGGTAGCCATCTTTAATAACGGTAATGTCAACATTAACAATGTCACCGCTTTTTAATTTTTTGTCGCTGGGAATGCCGTGGCAAATTTGTTGGTTGATCGAGGTGCAGATTGATTTTGGGAAGCCACGATAGTTGAGCGGGGCGGGAATGGCTTGTTGCACATTGACAATGTAGTCATGGCAGATTTGGTCAAGTTCATCGGTGGTAACGCCAACAACCACATGCGGGGCAATCATGTCCAAAACTTCGGCAGCCAGCTTGCCAGCAATCCGCATTTTTTCAATTTCGTCAGCAGTTTTAATTACGATGCTCATCAGTCTATATTTTCTTGGAGTGAGAAGTTCAGAGGTGAGGATTGGCTTGGGTTTGTGCCATACCTCAAAACCTGCAGTCTATCAGACTTGAGCTTGTTGTAAAAACCGAATCATGGTATAAAGGTAAGTTCACTATGTAATCAATACTCACGCTTGTCGACACGGTTGATGGGGTGCTGGTTTGCAGTCATGCAATTCGGTCATCGGTCGGGATAAGCGGAGGCGTAACCCAAAAGCCGAAAAGGTTCGGCAAATCTTAGGAGAAATAAATGGCAGCAGTGTCAATGCGTGAAATGTTAGAAGCGGGTGTTCACTTTGGACACCAAACTCGTTACTGGAATCCAAAAATGGCACCTTATTTGTTCGGTGCTCGTAACAAGATCCACATTATCGATTTGGAACAAACGCTTCCATTATTTAATGACGCAATCAACTATTTGGGTCAAATGACCGCAAATAAAGGTACCATCCTTTTCGTTGGTACAAAAAAATCAGCTCGTAAAGCTGTTGCTGAAGAAGCAAAACGTTGTGGTATGCCATACGTTAACCACCGTTGGTTGGGTGGTATGTTGACTAACTTCAAAACCATCAAAAAATCAATTAACCGTCTGAAAGAATTGGAAGCAATGAAACTGGACGGCACTTTGTATCAACGTTTCAGCAAAAAAGAAGCTTTGGGTATGGAACGCGAACTTGAGAAACTTGAGCGTAGCTTAGGCGGTATCAAAGACATGCGTGGCGCGCCTGATGTTATCTTCGTCTTAGATGTTGGTTACGAGAAAAATGCTATTATGGAAGCCAAAAAATTGGGCATTCCAGTCGTAGGTATTGTTGACTCAAACAACTCACCTGAAAAAATTGATTACGTTATCCCTGGTAACGACGACTCAATCCGTGCTGTTAGCCTGTATTGCCAAACTGCTGCTACAGCAGTTTTAGAAGCAAAATCATTACGGTTAGACGCATCAGCAAAAGCTGACGATTTTGTTGAAGAAGTTGTAGCGGAAGCGTAAGTTTTCATTATAAACACGTCCTTTGCTCAGCATTGGCCGTGTGCTGATTTAAACAATTAAATCAGTTTGTAAGTTTTTAAACGCCTCCTTAGTGAGGCGTTTTTTTAGTTAATAAACTTGAGGAAAAAATGATGGATATTACTGCCGCAATGGTGAAAGAACTGCGTGAACGTACCGGTTCTGGCATGATGGAATGTAAAAAAGCTTTGGTTGAAGCGAATGGCGACATGGAGTTGGCAATCGAAAACATGCGTAAAGCTGGTTTGGCAAAAGCTGATAAAAAATCAGGTCGTATCGCGGCTGAAGGCGTTATTGGTGCAAAAGTATCTGATGATGCAAAAACTGTTGTTATGGTTGATGTTAACTGCGAAACCGATTTTGTTGCTAAAGGCGATGACTTCGTTGCTTTCGTAAGCGATGTAACCAATGCATTATTGGCAACTGACGTTGAAAATGACGAACAATTGCAAGCTTTAGTATTGGCAAGCGGTAGCACTATTGATGAAACACGTCGCGCTTTGATTTCTAAATTGGGCGAAAACATCACTGTTAGACGTTTTGTTAAATACACTGCAACTGACGGCGGCCAAGCAGCTTACCTACACGGTAGCAAAATCGGCGTTATCGTTGAATTGGCTAAAAATTACAGCGTTTTGGGTAAAGACATTGCAATGCACGTTGCAGCAGCTAAACCTGAATTTGTATCAGAAGATCAAGTTTCTGCTGAATTGATTGCTAAAGAAAAAGAAATTTTCTCTGCACAAGCATTAGAAAGCGGCAAACCTGCTGAAATCGTTGAAAAAATGGTTGGCGGCCGTATCAATAAATTCTTGGCTGAAATTACTTTGTTGGGCCAACCTTTCATTAAAGATGACAGCTTAACAGTTGGCAAATTGTTAGCGAATAACGGTAATGCCGTTATCCGTTTCGCCCGTTTCGAAGTGGGTGAAGGTATCGAGAAGAAAGAAGAAGACTTTGCGGCTGAGGTAATGGCGCAAGTTAGAGGCTAATCTCTCCCTAAAAAACCCGGTTAACGCCGGGTTTTTTATCTGTTTCGCAAAATTTAACCCATAAACAAACGGTGGATGTGAATTATGAGTCATACAATTTGTCAGAGAATTTTACTTAAATTGAGCGGCGAAGCCCTTATGAGTGAAAAGGGTGGCAGTATCGACCCGGATATAGTTCAGCGTTTAGCGCATGAAGTTAAAGATTTATGTGATGCAGGTATTCAAGTGGGGTTGGTGATTGGTGGCGGTAATATTTTGCGCGGTGGTGAAAAAGCTTCTGCGGGATTAAACCGAGTCACTGGTGACCAAATGGGTATGTTGGCGACCGTCATTAATGCCCTAGCCATGCAAGATGCTTTGGAATATCTTGGTCAGCCTGTCCGAGTGATGACTGCGCTAAAAATCAATCAAGTTTGTGAAGATTACATTCGCCGTCGCGCGGTAAGACATTTAGAAAAAGGCCGAGTAGCGATTTTTGCAGCCGGCACTGGTAATCCATTTTTTACCACCGATACCGCAGCCAGTTTGCGAGCTATTGAAATTGACGCGCAATTAATGATTAAGGCGACCAAAGTAAAAGGCGTGTATTCTGCCGATCCACATAAAGTCCCTGATGCAGAGTTTTATCCACGCTTGACTTATGATGAAGCGATTGACCAGCGCTTGAATGTGATGGACACCACCGCATTAGTTTTATGCCGTGATAATAATCTGCCGATGCGTGTAATGAATATTTTTGAACCGGGAGCGGTAATGCGCTTAATGCGCGGTGAAGATATCGGCTCCCTAATCGAGAGGAAATAGAATGATCAGCGATATTCAACAAGATGCTTCAACCAGAATGCTGAAAAGCATTGAGTCGTTGCAAAAAGCCTTTACCAAAATTAGAACCGGTCGTGCACACCCTAGTTTGCTTGATCAAATTACTGTTACTTACTACGGTCAAGATTCGCAGTTATCTCAAGTTGCTAACGTTTCTGTTGAAGATGCCAGAACTTTAAAAGTAGTACCTTGGGAAAAAAGCATGGTTCAAGCGATTGAAAAAGCGATTATGTCTTCTGGTTTGGGTTTAAATCCTGCAACCCAAGGCACAGTGATCCGAAT
>CAIZCB010000318.1 GCA_903931355.1 uncultured Pseudomonadota bacterium | reverse complement strand
TATCCAGAAACTTCTCTGCACCTAAATCAGCGCCAAAACCCGCTTCTGTGACAGCATAATCAGCTAGTTTCAACGCAGTTTTGGTTGCGGTAACGGTATTGCAGCCGTGAGCAATATTAGCAAACGGCCCACCGTGAATAATTGCCAGATTGTTTTCTAAAGTTTGTACCAAATTCGGTTTAATCGCGTCTTTTAACAAGGCCGCCATTGCGCCATGAGCGTTTAAATCGCTGGCATAAACTGGCGTAACTTTATCGGTTTTATAGCCAATCACAATCCGGCCTAAACGGGCTTTCAAATCCGCGCGGCTGGTTGCCAAACACAAAATCGCCATCACTTCTGACGCCACAACAATATCAAAACCGTCTTCACGCAAAAAGCCGTTAGCGACACCGCCTTGACCAATGGTAATTTTCCGCAAGGCGCGGTCATTCATGTCAATCACCCGCTTCCATTGGATGCGGCGTGGATCAATATTTAAAGCATTGCCATGGTTGATATGGTTATCAATCAAAGCCGACAATAAATTATGCGCAACACCAATCGCATGAAAATCGCCGGTAAAGTGCAAATTGATGTCTTCCATCGGCACCACTTGCGAATAGCCACCGCCAGCCGCACCGCCTTTAACACCAAAACAAGGTCCTAAAGATGGCTCACGCAAACACATAATGGTTTTTTTGCCCAAGCGGTTTAAGGCATCGCCCAAACCAACCGTGGTGGTGGTTTTACCTTCGCCTGCAGGAGTAGGGCTAATCGCTGTGACTAAAATCAACTTGCCGTCAGATTTATCTTTCAAGCTATTGACGTATTCCAAAGAAATTTTGGCTTTGTAATGCCCATATGGGTCGAGATGTTCGGCGGGAATAGCGAATTTTTCACCGGCTAAGTCGATGATAGGGCGCATTTTTGCCTGTTGGGCAATTTCAATGTCGGACATGGTGATTAATTCCAAACAATAATAAAAATAATTAACTGATGTTACGCAATGCTATCAGCGTTGAGCACATTTTTTAGTTGTCGATAAAAAAGGATTCGCCTTGCGAAGCTATTTTAATGTCGGTTCTCGCACCGACAGGCGAGTTACTTTCTTTTGCATGGTCAAAAAAAGTAACCAAAGAAAAGGCCACCCGACCGCAGCTTACTTCCTGCGCTCCGAAGCTTTTGCTGGGGGTTGGCAAAAGGGACTTCCTGTCCCTTTGCCAACTTGCCGCATCCATGCAGCAACCCTTCGGGCTATTCCCAGCAAAAGCTTCGGTGCTCGGCGCGGACGGGAAAATAAAGGAACATTGAATTAAGCCTGATAAACCGGAAACCGTGCACACAATAAACTGACTTTATCGCGAGTCGCAGCAATCACTTTTTCATCATCAATGTTTTCCATTACATCGCACATCCAATGAGCGATTTCACGCACTTGGTCTTCTTTAAAACCGCGCGAGGTCGGGGCAGGTGTGCCAACACGAATACCGCTGGTAACAAAAGGCGATTGTGGATCATTCGGCACGGCATTTTTATTAACCGTGATATGGGCTTTACCTAATGCGGCATCAGCGGCTTTGCCGGTAATACCTTTAGCGACTAATGACACCAGCATCAAGTGATTGTCAGTACCACCAGAAACCACATCAAAGCCACGTTTGATAAATACTTCCGCCATTGCTTGAGCATTTTTTATCACTTGCTGTTGATAGGTTTTGAATTCTGGCGTTAGTGCTTCTTTAAACGCCACCGCTTTAGCAGCGATAACATGCATCAATGGGCCGCCTTGAATCCCGGGGAAAATGTTGGAGTTAATTTTTTTCTCCAATTCAGGATTGCTTTTGCACAAAATCAAACCGCCGCGTGGGCCTCGTAATGATTTATGGGTGGTGCTGGTGACAACATCAGCAAACGGCACAGGATTTGGATACAAACCCGCTGCTACCAAACCAGCAACATGCGCCATATCAACCACTAAATAAGCACCGACTTTATCGGCAATTTCTCTAAAACGCTGCCAATCCCAAATCCGCGAGTAAGCCGAGAAGCCTGCGATGATTAATTTGGGTTTATGTTCCAAAGCTAAAGCTTCGACTTGGGCGTAATCAATTTCACCGGTTTCGCTGTTCAGACCATATTGAACGGCATTATAAATTTTGCCAGAGAAGTTC
>CAIZCB010000317.1 GCA_903931355.1 uncultured Pseudomonadota bacterium | reverse complement strand
TCATCAAGATTAATTTGTGCCGATAGGGTTCTTGGCGACAACTGCGTTCCAAACTTTCGGTCTTGTCACCCATTAAACTTCTATCGTTTTCTAGTGACTCTAAAAATCCGGCGCTTGGTTGGCACAGCCCGTAAGAATAAGACAGGCGTTCAGCCAAGCTACTGACACGTTGGATATAGTTTTGTAATACGGTTCTCGCCTGCAAACGTAATGCCAGTGCAGTGGTTTCAGGCTTGACGTTAGGGTTGCCATCACGGTCGCCACCAATCCACGAGCCGTAACTGATGAAGTTGGGAACTTTGATGGATGAAGCCTCGCTACCGTAAACATCAATTAGAGCGCGTTGAAAATTGCGGTAAACCTGAGCGGTTGCTTCAAATAATGACAGTGGAAAGTAATAAAGACCGGCATCAATTTCATCGATAACCCCCATGCCACGAGTTCTCACTTCGTCGGTTTTCCATAACAGTTGAATATTGGCGTTCAATTGTTCAAGTGCTTCTTGACGAAAATGGCCTTTGACTCTGGGATCGTCGAGTTTTTCATGGCTGAGGAAAATATTACGCAGTGCGCCACGCACAGAACGACGTTTTGCTTCCGTCGGATGCGCCGTCATGACCGGCATATAGGTCAGTTGATTTAATAAAGTTGGTAATTCGGCTAAGCCAACGCCCGACTGTTTTAAATTCAACAAAGTGTCATGGAATGAACCGCGCCAGAAATGCTTGTTTTTCTCGGCATCACGGCGGCGTTGATGGAGGTTGGTCGATTCCTCGGCAATATTCAACAGGCTGAAATACATGCTGAATGCGCGAATGATTTCGCTCAGTATCTCCGGTGGCAGGTTTTTGAGGCTGTCCATTAATTGTTGGCGTCGAGCAGGGCTGCCGTCGCGTTGTAGAGCAGCAAACTGTCGTTGTAATTGTTCGACGATGCTCGATATTTTGGGGTCGGATTGAGTTTTTAAGACCCGCGATAAAATCAGCTTCAACAAGCGTATGTTGGTGCGAAGGGCTTTGTCGTCGTAGTTTGGTTGGCTTGCCATAAACAGCTCCCTAAAAATTAATGAAACCCGCAAAATCCGACTGCTAAACCATCCTCTGATCGATCAAACACAGCCGAACTTAAGTCATCAACAGGTTAATGCTTGTCTTTAGGATAGTAAAATAGAATAAATGGATTGTTTTGTTCGGTTTTTTCGATGTTAAAGTCTGTGCTTGGAGAAAGCTATGGCGGTTGGGAACTTGGTTAAAGGTGAAATGTGATGGTTAGTCGTAGGCGCTAATAAGCGTAGCGTTTCGCGCGGAGAGCTTATTGATAATGGAAAGCCTTTTGCCGGAAATGCTGCGCTTATTCCGGCCTACCGAGTTTTAATCTCTCTGTTGGGTTTGGCGATTGTGATGTTAGCGGTTACCGGTGTGGTAATTTGGCTGAAAAAACGGCGGGTGAGGGTTGGTAGAAAAATTTAGTCGTAGTCTGTAATAATCGCAGCGTTTCCTCCGACGGCTTTCGGTTATCAAATAAGCTGTTTTGCCCGTTTAAAAAAACCAATCTCCCCAAACCAGTGCATCCGCACCATCCATAAAATCCGCATTGGTGCAAATCCACCCAATCCGCACCGTCTAAGCGAATAAATCCAAGCTTTTGCTATGTGGCACAGCTCTTGCAACACATAAGGCATGAATACGATGCCTAAAAAAACCTACTTTAACGAAATGCAAGCCGATAGCGGCGCAATCCGAGAAATCTACCAACAGTACTCGCGTTGGTTGGCGGAGGTGCCGCAAGGTACGCTGGAGCGTAAAAGCGCAGAAGCCGAGTTGTTGTTTAGACGATTAGGAATTACTTTTGCGGTTTATGGCGAGGCGGACGGGGCTGAGCGTTTAATCCCTTTTGACATTGTGCCAAGGATTTTCGGCGCAGCGGAATGGCGACGCCTTGAGCAAGGTATCAAGCAGCGGGTGAGGGCGCTTAATGCCTTCCTGCATGATATTTACCATGATCAAGAAATCATCAAAGCCGGCATTATCAGCGCTAATCAAGTGCTGGGTAACGCCCTGTATCGGCCAGAAATGCGAGGCGTTGATTTGCCTAATCAAGTTTACGCCCATATTGCCGGTATCGATTTGGTGCGGGTCGCTGAAAACGATTTCTATGTCTTGGAAGACAATCTGCGCACGCCGTCTGGGGTTTCCTACATGCTGGAAAACCGCAAAACCATGATGCGCTTGTTTCCTGAGTTATTTGCCAATCATACAGTCGAGCCGGTCGAGCATTATCCGCAAATGTTACTGGATACTTTACGAGAGGCGGCACCTAGCCACGTTTCAGATCCGGTGATTGTGGTGATGACCCCCGGTGCTTTTAACAGCGCCTACTTCGAACACGCTTTCCTCGCCAGTCAAATGGGCGTTGAGTTAGTTGAAGGCCAAGACTTATTTGTCCAACAAAATAAAGTCTTTATGCACACCACCGAAGGCCCACAGCAAGTGCATGTGATTTATCGGCGGGTGGATGATGATTTTCTTGATCCACTAGCCTTTAGACCGGATTCAGCCTTAGGTGTGCCAGGTTTATTAGCGGCTTATTGTAGCGGTAACGTGATTTTGGCCAACGGTGTGGGTACAGGGGTGGCAGATGATAAATCCACTTATCTGTATGTGCCGGAGATGATTCGTTTTTACTTGGGTGAAGCACCTTTGCTATCGAATGTACCGACTTGGCGTCTAAGCGAAAAAGATGACTTGAAGTATGTGTTGGAAAATCTGCCTGAGTTGGTGGTCAAGGAAGTCCAAGGTTCCGGCGGTTACGGCATGTTAGTTGGCCCGACTAGCTCAAAAGCCGAAATCGAAGCCTATCGACAACGGATTTTGAGCGAACCGGCGAACTTCATCGCTCAACCGACTTTGGCATTATCGACTTGCCCAACCATGGTTGAATCCGGTGTTGCTCCGCGTCACGTTGATTTGCGGCCGTTTGTATTAAGTGGCAAAGAGGTGCGATTGGTGCCGGGTGGTTTAACTCGGGTCGCGCTGGCTGAAGGTTCTCTGGTGGTCAACTCCTCGCAAGGTGGCGGCACTAAAGACACATGGGTTCTGGAGGACTAAAACAATGTTATCGCGCACTGCTGATCATTTATTCTGGATGGCTCGCCATATTGAACGCGCCGAAAATACCGCGCGGGTTTTGGATGTTGCTCATCGTTCGTCTTTATTACCGGTTGATATTGACGGCAGCACCGAAGCTTATCTTTGGTATGCACCTTTAAATATTACTGGTTGCGCCAGTGGCTATGAAGCTAAATACGGTTTAGCACGCTCTGAAGCGGTGACCCGTTATATGGCTTTAGACCCCGAAAACCCATCAAGTATTTATAGCTGTTTGAAATTGGCCAGAGAAAACGCCCGTTCGGTACGTGGCGCGATTACCTCGGAAATGTGGGAGATTATTAACGCCACTTGGCTAGAGCTGAATCGTTTGTCAGCGCAAATGGAATACGAACAATTCCCTGAGTTTTTTGAATGGGTTAAAGACCGCTCGCATCTGTTTCGCGGCGTTACTTTAGGCACCATCTTAAAAGACATTGCTTTGAGCTTTATCAAGCTAGGGACTTTTTTAGAACGTGCTGACAACACCGCGCGAATTCTGGATGTCAAATATCACATCTTATTACCTAGCGTGAACGATGTCGGTGGCTCGGCGGATTATTACCAATGGGGTTCCTTGTTAAAGTCGGTGAGTGCGTTTGAAGCTTATCGCAAGATTTATCGCGATGTGATTACTCCGCAAAGGGTCGCTGAGTTGTTGATTTTGCGCGATGACATGCCGCGTTCTTTACATGCTTGTATGAATGAAGTCGAAGCTGCGTTGATTGATATTAACGGTTGGTCGGGGCGTGAAGCGCGTCGTCGAGCCGGTGAACAACATGCCGATTTACATTTTGGCCGTATCGAAGATGTGTTTTCACAGGGTTTACATGAATACCTAAGCAATTTTTTAGTGCATACTGACCTCTTGGGACAAGAGATACGCACTGCTTATTTATCTTGTCGAGATTATTCAGCGCAAATGCAGGTTTCCGCCACGCAAATGCAATAAAAGCCCTAAACAAGACTATGACCTATTGTGTTGCCTTAAAACTCGACGCCGGTATGGTGTTCGCTTCTGATTCCAGAACTAACGCTGGGATTGACCAGATTTCCTGTTTCAAAAAAATGCGTAGCTTCGTTAATGAAGGTGATCGAGTGATTACCATCATGAGCTCCGGTAATTTATCGATTACCCAAAATGCGATTAATTTGTTGGAACAGCAAGGCCGACACATTGATCAGCGTAATATTTGGAATGTTGAATCTATGTTCGAAGTGGCGCAATTGCTAGGCGAATGTCTGCGCGAAGTGCGACAACACGATGGTGTATTTTTAGCTCAGAACAATGTCGATGCTAGTGCTAATTTTATTCTCGGCGGTCAAATCAAAGGCGAAAGGATGCGTTTGTTTATGGTTTATGCCGAAGGCAATTTTATTGAAGCTGGATCCCGAGTCCAGGTGATCGCGGGTAAACGCGATGGGCCCGGAAATACGCCCATCGCCGACTGCAGTGTTGACCGCAAGCGCGAGCCGCGAG
>CAIZCB010000316.1 GCA_903931355.1 uncultured Pseudomonadota bacterium | reverse complement strand
GTATTGGTTAACTTAGAGGTTAAGGGATTCCTACGGAATGACAAAATCAAAGGCTAAGGCTTTGCAAAGTTGATTGAATAAGCGAGTTGATAATTAATCGTGGTTTTTAATTTTCTTGGCGGCAGTGAGGTTCATTGCGGGATGAATTGCACCGGTTTGGGTGTGACGGTCTAATTGTTTTTGGTTCAAAAATGACAGCTGATAAAGAATGTTGTAGGAATTAGGCAAAAATTCTTGGTAATTGGCGGAAATCAGCGGTTTGTTTCTGGAGATGCCTATTAATAAAGAGATTTGGCCCATCGATAGCAAATGTTGATTACAAATTTCTGAGTGAATTTGTGGCCAGTCTGGGGATTGATAAAGCTGATTAATCAGATTAGCTAAGTTTAAAACCCGATGTTTGGGTGAGCCGTTGATTAGGGATCTTAATTGTTCGATGGCGTTGTCTATTGATGCGAGGGGTAGATTAGGATGATCCATATCCAAAATTCCAGTGATGATGAGAGCTGATTTTTTGGGTATCAGACGCGCTGTTTATAAGGGAACATCCATGTCGGCTCTCCTTGGGGGAGAAAACCTATTCCAATTAACAGTTTCAATTGCGGCATTAGCGGGGTGAGTTGCTTGTTTGCTTGCAATTGGTGAGACACAGATTAACGGTTTTTAAGTATTTATAAAATGCGGCTAATTGTCGCAGTTTTGTGTTTAAGTGATTGATTTAATTAAACTATGTCATATGACGCAATAATTAATAAAAAGTGTGGCATATGCCGCACTTTTGGCGAAATAGCCTTTAATAATCTTGTAAATTAAATTTTGTAAACTGTGCTTTTAGCTGATTTTTGAGGTGAAATTTTGTAATGTCCTAGCAACCAAGTAAAAAAATAAATGTGATTGAGAGTATCGTTGTAAAATTCCCGACATTTTTTTAGTTTGGAAGTCAACATGCAAGCAACGGTTAAATGGGTCGATGGCAGAATGTTTGTCGGCGAATCCGGCAGCGGTCATGCTGTCATTATGGATGGCCCGCCAGATCATGGTGGTCGCAACATTGGTGTTAGGCCAATGGAGATGATTTTGCTGGGTGTCGGTGGTTGTTCTTCTTTTGATGTGATCGATATTTTGCAAAAAGGTCGGCACGATGTAACAGGATGTGTTGCGGAATTAAGCGCTGAACGTGCAGATAGTGTGCCTAGTGTGTTTACCAAAATTCACTTGCACTTTAAGGTTAGCGGCAATCAATTGTCGGCATCAGCAGTAGAGCGTGCGGTTAGATTATCGGCCGAAAAATATTGCTCTGCTTCGATTATGCTCGGCAATGCAGGTGTGGAAATAAGTCATGATTTTGAAATTTTAGAGGGTTAATTAGTTGAGCAAGTTACAGTTACACGGGTTTAATAACCTGACTAAATCTTTGAGCTTTAACATTTACGATGTTTGCTACGCACCTAAAGAGCAAGAAAAAGCCTACATCGAATACATCGACGAAGCTTATAACGCTAAGCGTTTAACCCAGATTTTGAAAGATGTCGCTAATATTATTGGTGCACAGATTCTCAATATTGCTCATCAAGATTACGACCCACAAGGTGCCAGCGTCACCATGTTGATTTCAGAAGGTGCCGTTATTCCTGCTGGGATGAACTCTGATTCGCCAGGCCCTCTGCCAGATACCATTTTGGCGCATTTGGATAAAAGTCATATCACCGTTCACACTTATCCAGAAAGCCATCCAGATACCGATATTTGTACTTTCCGTGCTGATATTGACGTTTCAACTTGCGGCCAGATTTCACCTTTAAAAGCTTTGAATTATCTAATTCACAGCTTCGAGTCTGACATCGTGATTATGGATTACCGCGTGCGTGGTTTTACCCGTGATGTTTCAGGTCAAAAGCATTACATCGACCACAAAATCAACTCAATCCAAAACTACATCGCGGAAAGCACTAAAGAGCTTTATCAAATGATTGACGTGAATGTTTACCAAGAAAACATTTTCCACACCAAAATGATGTTGAAAGAAACCGAGTTGGAAAATTACTTGTTTGAAAAAGAAAGTAATTTCAGCGAGGACGAAAAACAAGAAATTCAAGAACAG
>CAIZCB010000315.1 GCA_903931355.1 uncultured Pseudomonadota bacterium | reverse complement strand
GCGGAATTAGCGCGATTAAAAGAGCTGTTAAAACACGACAATGTTGATAGCTTGCTGCAACAAGTCAACGATTTCGATAGCAATGCTCGCGAAGAATTAATCAAATTATTACTGGATCATCATGGCACTGGCCGGATTTTGTTCAGAAACTCCCGCCAAACCGTTCAAGGCTTCCCTGATCGTGAGCGTTACGGCTATCCATTAGCAGGGTCAGAAACCACCGATTTAGCCAATAGCCCGTATTTGCATTGGCTGGTAGAAAAACTCAAAGCTTTGGGCGATGAAAAAGCGCTGTTAATCTGCAAACGTGCAGAAACCGTGATTCAGCTTGAACAAATTTTAAGACAGCACGTTGGTCACACCGCCGCCACCTTCCACGAAGGCATGAGCATCGTCGAACGCGACCGCGCCGCCGCATTTTTTGCTGACGACGAGAGCAGGGCGCAGGTGTTGATTTGTTCAGAAATCGGCAGCGAAGGCCGCAATTTTCAATTTGTGCGGCATTTGATTTTGTTCGATTTGCCAGATAATCCTGATTTATTGCAACAACGGATTGGTCGTTTAGATCGTATCGGCCAAAAGCATGTAATTCAGTTGCACATTCCTTATTTGCTTAATAGCCGGCAGCAGGTTTTATACCGCTGGTATGACGAAGGTTTAGACGCTTTCCGTCACAACTGTTCAGGCGCTTCACATGTGGCGAAATTGCTGGGTGACAGCTTGCCCAAAGCCTTGGACAGCCAAAGCGTGGCAGAAATTGAAGCCTTAATCACCAATACGCAAGCCTTAAATCAACAAGTAGCCGATGAATTAAACAAAGGTCGCGATTTGTTGCTGGAGCTAAATTCTTGCCGTGATGAAATTGCGCTGAGCTTGGTGGATGAGATTCGTCGTAAAGAAAATGACGGCAGTTTGTGGCCTTATATGGAGGCTATTTTTGATTGCTATGGCGTCGATGTTGAAGACCATTCGCGGGATTGTCATATCCTTTGGCCGAGCGAAAATCTGCGGATTTCACACTTTCCGATGCTAGAAGATGACGGCTTAACCGTGACTTTTAACCGTGAAATTGCCTTGGCGCGTGAAGACATGCAATTCATCACCGTTGAGCATCCTATGGTGTTATCAGCGATGGATTTGGTGCTATCGAGCGAAACCGGCAACGCAGCGGTCAGCGTGGTTAAACATCCGCAATTGAAACCTGGCCAGTTCATGATGGAGTTGTTGTTTATTGTTGAATGCAGCGCCCCCGCCGAACTGCAAATTGGCCGTTTCTTGCCACATACGCCAGTGCGAATCTTGATTGATCAAAACAAAAAAGATTTAAGCGCGGTGGTGAGTTATGAGGCTTTGGTCGAAACCGAAAACAGTTTCGATAAAAACCAAATCAGCCAATTTTTAAACAGCCAGCGTCAGCATATTCAAGACATGATTAAAGTCGGTGAACAATCGGCCAGTCTACAAATGCAAAAACTGATCGCCGAAAGCAGCAAACTAATGATTGCTGCTTTGACTGGCGAAATTAAACGCTTGGTGCGCTTGAAGAAAGTTAACCCAAGTATTAAAGATCAAGAAATTGAACAGCTAAAAGAAATGACCATGCTGGCTCACGAAAGCATTCAAGACGCCCAATATCGTTTGGATGCGGTGCGGTTTGTGATTACCAGTTAAGTTTTATTCGATTGAGTGTGTAGGATGTTTTGAGCGATAGCGAAGCGCATCAGTCGCGAACGATGCGCTTCACGTTGTTCAGCACATCCTACGAATTATCATCTAGTTCATTTCCAACGCGTTATCCACCTTTCCCAATCTTATTTATCCATGCCCAAACGGGCGAACAACCAAAGGTTTATTCATGCTATTTTCAGAATTAGGCTTGTCCGAGCAGCTTCTTGAAGCGGTTGCAGAACAAGGCTATCAAACCCCAACGCCAATTCAGGCGCAGGCGATTCCAGTGATTCTTCAAGGCCGTGATGTTTTGGCGGGTGCTCAAACCGGCACCGGCAAAACCGCGGGCTTTACCTTACCTTTATTGCAAATCTTGCAGCAGCAACCAGTAATTAAAAAGCCGCGACCTGTTCGAGTGTTGATTTTGACCCCCACCCGTGAATTGGCTTTGCAAGTCCACGAGAGCGTTAGAACCTATGGCAAAAATCTGCCGTTCTTTGCTGAAGCGATTTTTGGCGGCGTCAGTATCAATCCACAAATTCAAAAACTGCAACGTGGCACTGACATTGTCGTTGCCACTCCTGGCCGATTGCTGGATTTAATCCAGCAAAAACATTTGGATTTATCGCAAATTGAGCATTTTGTTTTAGACGAAGCCGACCGTATGTTGGACATGGGCTTTATTCGCGACATTCGCAAAATCATTGCCTTATTGCCAAGAAAACGCCAAAACCTGATGTTTTCGGCAACCTATGCGCCAGAAATCAGCGAATTAGCAGGGCAGATTCTTAACGATCCAGTAGAAATTTCAGTCGCCAAACGCAACGCCGCTGCTGATACTGTTACCCAATTGGTTTACCCGCTAAAACGCGAATACAAACGTGAATTGCTGTCGTATCTAATCGGTAACGGTAATTGGCAACAAGTGTTGGTGTTCGTTCGCACCAAGCACGGTGCTGATCGCCTTGCCAAGCAATTAATCAATGATGGCATCCGCTGCGCTGCGATTCACGGCGATAAAAGCCAAGGTGCGCGGGTCAAAGCCTTGGTCGATTTCAAAAAAGGTAATATCACCGCTCTGATTGCCACCGACATTGCCGCGCGGGGGATCGACATCGACCAATTGCCGCATGTGGTGAATTTTGATTTACCGCAAGTTGCTGAAGATTATGTGCATCGAATTGGCCGTACTGGTCGGGCTGGTGCGGATGGTCAAGCGATTTCCTTGGTTGATCCAGAAGAAGCGTATTTATTAGCGGCGATAGAGAAACTGTTAAAACGCGAGATTCCCAGAGTCGCCGATACTGGCTATGAAAAAGTCTCGTTAGAAGTGACTAACAGCAAACCCAAGCCAAAAGCTCAGCCAGCACCGGCTAGAAAGCCCAATCAAGCTAAACCGGGGCAACGGCCTTATGGCGCTAAAAAGCCTCAGGGTGATGTTAAACGTCATGAGGCAGGGCGCAGCAGGCAAAGGCCAGTTAGGTAAATTGGTTTGAAAGTTACTCAGTCCAGTTTTAAGTTGAGATGGCGGCTTGTTAATGTTTCCAAGTCAATTTAGGCTGGACTAAGTGATAGAGTTTATTCTAGGTTGGCATTTTCTAATTTCTCTGATGCTGACCAAACTCGATATTTAACGTCATAACCTATTGGTGCATAGACGACGATAGGTAAGCGGCTGTTATAGCGAATTAATAACGGTGCTGCGGTGACAAATTGGGTTATAG
>CAIZCB010000314.1 GCA_903931355.1 uncultured Pseudomonadota bacterium | reverse complement strand
GGGTCAGTCATTTTTTCTCCTTGATGTTTCTGGTGTCCGCATACTGCAAATAACCTAACTACAATTAGGCATCCTAAATGACGCAAAACATTGCGTCAAACGGTTATCTAATCGACTTCTAAAATTGAAAATTTTTTTCATTTCAATTACCTGATAAAATTTAGCAAATCCTAAATTGAAAAATAAAATACGTCAAATTTCATGCCTGAACATGCGGCCAAGTTGCTGGATCAAGTGCGGGGTAAAATCCGTTTGAAACACTACAATGCGATAAGGCGCATTCATAGGGTGCAATAGGCGATAGCCGTATTGCACCATCAAAGCCCATGCGTGCATGATTATCTTGGTTTCTCGAAAATAATTGACCTTCGATAGGTGTAATACGCTTCGCTATTACACCCTATTTCCTATATTACCCATCTCTCCAAAAATATTTTCATCTTTCATATTGATCACCTATTATTGGCAATCAATTATTCAATCTTGGTTATTTTATGTCTAACTATCGCCGCATTCGTGTACCGGGTGGCTGTTATTTTTTTACGGTAAATTTATTGGAGCGCAAATCTAATACGCTGTTGGTGGATCATATTGATTTGTTTCGGGATGCGGTTCGCCAAACACGCAAGCAACATCCTTTTCATATCGATGCTTGGGTGGTTTTACCGGAACACATGCACTGTGTCTGGACGCTGCCACTGGGTGATGAGGATTATTCAAATCGCTGGCGGGTGATTAAACAACGGTTTTCAAGAGCTTTGCCTAATACGGAACACCGTTCATCAACGCGCATCAAGCGAAATGAACGCGGGATCTGGCAAAGGCGTTTTTGGACGCACTGGATTACCCATGAGCAGGATTACGCGGCGCACGTTGATTACTGTCACTGGAACCCGATGAAACACGGCTTGGTGCAACGATTGGCCGATTGGCCATATTCGTCGTTTCACCGTTTTGTGCAGGCGGGTATTTTAGATGAGCATTGGGCAGGTACGAGTGATTTGAACCAGGATTAATAGGTAATGCAAAGCGCGTTTGACAACGCCAACAACTGTCATTATGAAATTGCTTCGTTAAAGTTAAAGCAAAAACCGAAACATATGACAAACCGTCAGCCCACGCTATAGACTGATACACCACCCCCTCAAATCCCTAAATTTGATAGCCACTGCAATTTAAGGCATAATCCCCTACCCTAGTATTTGACGTTGTTTACCATGCACTTAAACATGCTTAAAGCCAAGTTACACCGTGCGCGTGTAACCCATTCCGAACTGGATTACGAAGGATCTTGCGCTATTGATGGCAATATTCTGGATTTTTCTGGGATTAGAGAATACGAGCAAATTCACATTTACAACATCAATAACGGCGAACGCTTTACAACTTATGCGATTCGCGCCGAAGCGGGTACAGGGATTTTCTCGATTAATGGTGCTGCGGCTCGTTTAGCTTGCCCGGGTGATTTGATTATCATCTGCGCGTTTGCCAGCCTTGATGAACAGGATTTGCAAGATTACAAACCGACTTTGGTTTATTTTGATGGCAAAAATCAAATCAGCCATTCCAGCCACGCTATTCCAGTCCAGCCTGCTTAATTGATTTTCACAACCACCGATTGCCGGTGGTTGTTTCTCTCTAGTTTTCTTAGTGTTTTGAACGGGCGATTAAAGCCTGCATCTTATTTTTAGCCTCACCACTGGCAATCACAGCCAAGGCTTTATCTATGCCCGCTTGCAAGCTATCGGCTAAATCCGCCGCATAAATCGCCGCGCCTGCATTTAAAGCCACAATATCCCGCGCTGGCCCAGCTTGGTTATCGAAAACACCGTGAATAATCGCCAAGCTGTGTTCTGCATCCTCAACCGCTAACTCAGCCAAACTCGCCCGCGCCAAGCCAAATTGCTCTGGTGTCACTTGATAGCTGGTGACTTGACCATTTTTAAGCTCGGCAACATCGGTTGGCGCGGCAATGCTGATTTCATCCAAACCATCTTCAGCATGAACCACCAACACATGCTGGCTGCCGAGTTTTTGCAATACCTCCGCGACTGGCACTACCCAACGCTTATCAAACACGCCAATCAACTGATGCCCAGCATTGGCTGGATTCGACAAAGGGCCAATCAGATTGAACAGGGTTCGCACGCCCATTTGTTTTCGCGCCGCTACCGTATGCCGCACCGCGCCATGATGTTTGGCGGCAAACAAAAATCCTACCCCAATCGCATCGACTGATTCAGCCACTTGTTCAGCGGATAAATCTAAATCCACGCCAGCTACTTCTAATAAATCGGCACTGCCGCAACGACTGGAAACTGAACGATTGCCGTGCTTAGCGACTTTACCGCCTGCCGCAGCCACCACAAACGCAGACGCGGTAGAAATATTGAAAGTGTTTGCGCCATCACCACCGGTGCCGCAGGTATCAATCACATGCTCGCCTTGCACTGGTACGCGCTGGGCTAATTCACGCATTACTTCAACAGCGGCGGCAATTTCTTCAACGGTTTCACCTTTGCAGCGCAAAGCAATCAAAAATCCGGCGATTTGTGCATCGGTTAATTCACCACTCATCATGGCTCGCATCACGGAGCGCATTTCATCGGCACTCAGATTTTGTTGATTAAGCAGTTTTTGCAGTGTGGCTTGAATTTGCATGGCTAAAATCGATTTTGGTTAAAAATAAATAGTTAAACAAAAGTAAACAGGAAACCAGTCCAGAAATCTTGCTTGCCACTTAAGCCGTTCGTGCTGAGCTTGTCGAAGCATGAGCGGCGGTAGCTGGCGACCAACTCGGTTTTCCCGTTCATCCTTCGACAAGCTCAGCACCCACAGGGCATAAAGACGAACGGAAAAACCTTAACTCGCTGGCCAAACAATCAAGATTTTAATTGCACAATGACCGATTTACTTTTATTCGAGTGCTTATCAACATGATAACAAACTTGGTCGGCTCAATTAGCTTGCAGCCAAGCCAAAGCCCCTAACCCAGCAGCACGGCCACTGGCTAAACAGGCTGTTAGCAAATAACCACCAGTCGGCGCTTCCCAATCCAACATTTCACCCGCACAAAATACGCTGGGCATGGTTTGTAACATTAGATTTTGATCGACAGCGGAAAAACTGACGCCGCCAGCGGTGCTAATCGCTTCGGCTAAAGGTCGGGTGGCGTTTAAGGTGATTGGTAGGGCTTTCAAATGATGAGCTAATTGCTGTGGATTATTCAGCATTTCGCTTGAGGCCGTTTCGTGTAATAAGGCCGCTTTTACGCCATCGATGCCTAAGCGTTTACGTAGATGATTACTGAAAGAATTTTTGCCACGCGGGGCGTTTAATCGCTCAACAATGCTAGATTCGCTTCGATCCGGCAATAAATCTAAATGGATTTTTGCCCAGCCATTAGCGTTAATTTGTTCACGAATGGGCGCAGACAAAGCGTAAATCAAGCCGCCTTCTAAACCATGTTCCGTTACCATCAACTCGCCTTGTTGTGGCGCTTGATGATCAACATTCAAAACCACAGCTTTCAAGGGTTGTCCGGCAAAGCGACTGCGAAAAAATTCGCTCCATGCCACTTCAAAACCGCAATTGGCAGGTTGCAAAGGACTCAAAGCCACACCCTGCTGACCTAAAATTGGCAGCCAAGCGGCATTAGAACCTAATTGCGGCCAACTACCACCACCTAAAGCCAAAATCACCGCATCGGCTTTGATGTTGCACTGCCCTTGCTGATTTTCAAATGCCAATAAACCAGCATCAGTCCAACCTAACCAACGGTGGCGCATGTGAAAACTCACGCCATTGGAGCGGAGCCGATGCAACCAAGCGCGAAGCAATGGCGCGGCTTTCATTTCTGCAGGAAATACCCGACCGGAGCTACCAACGAAGGTTTCAATCCCTAAACCTTGCACCCAATCCCGCAAAGTGTGTGGCGAGAACGCGGTTATCATGGCTTCTAATTCGCTGCGACGGGTGCCGTAGCGCGATAAAAACCGCTCAAATGGCTCGGCGTGAGTGATATTCATGCCGCCCTTGCCTGCCATCAAAAACTTGCGGCCAGCGGAAGGCATGGCGTCATAAACAGCGACTTCTAAACCGTGTTGGCTTAGAACTTCTGCTGCCATCAAGCCAGCGGGGCCGGCTCCGATGATGGCGATTTGATAGTTTTTTAACATTTAGTAAAAACAACAATCCAACGCAAACTCACCCTATTTTTTAATGACTTAGAAATCATTAAGCAACGAATTGCAATGGAAATCGCTCGGGATTTTTAATCATATCGACAGTGACATCAACATCAATATCAGGCCAATAAAAATGATTAGGCGAAGGTTCTTCAATATTGAAAATCGATTTTATCGCTTGATTTTTAAACCAAGGAAAATCGGCATAGGACATGAACAACTCT
>CAIZCB010000313.1 GCA_903931355.1 uncultured Pseudomonadota bacterium | reverse complement strand
CATCAATCAACATAATTCGCCGATCTGCTGAACTAGCAAACACCGGATCATGAGTCACAGCCACCACAGCTTTGCCAGTTTGATGAGCTAAATCGCGGAGAATTTGTTGCACCAAGGCCCCAGAAGCCGTGTCGAGATTGCCCGTCGGTTCGTCAGCTAAAATCACTAAAGGATCATTGGCTAAAGCCCGGGCAATCGCCACCCGTTGCCGTTGGCCGCCGGATAATTGATGCGGGTATTTATGGCTTTGATCAGCAACCCCCAAGCTATCTAATAAAGCCATTCCGCGTTGATTGATCTTGGCTTCGCTTAATCGTCCCAAGCGGCGCATTGGCAGCGTAACATTGGCTAACACGGTAAATTCGGCCAGTAAAAAATGGAACTGAAACACAAAACCAAGTTTTTCCAAACGGCGATTAGCTAATTGATCTTCATTCAGCCGCGAGACGTTTTCGTTATCCAGCCACAACCTACCGCTAGTTGCCACATCCAACAAACCCAGTAAATACAACAACGACGATTTACCCGAACCAGATGGCCCCATGATGCAAACAAACTCACCAGACTGAATCTCTAGGCTGATGTCATCAACCAGTGTCACAGGCACTTCACCGGCTAAGCGACGAACTAGATGCTCGGTTTTTAAAATGCTCAACTAAGCCCCCCGCAAAATTTCAACCGGATGCACTTTGCCGGCGCGTCTGGCTGGTAAATAAGCAGCCAAGATACAAGACGACAGCGCAAACAAAACCGCCAATTCAAATTGCTCTATTCCCCACCAAATCGGCAAAAAGGCTTTTTCGGTAACACCGGGTGGCTTAACTTCGATGGTAGACAAGATGTGCATTAAACCCGCACCGAGCAACAGCCCAAAGACACTGCCAATAGCGCCGATAATGCTGCCTTCAAACAGAAAAATCAGCCGTATATCGTTAGCGTGAAAGCCCATCGATTTAAGAATGGCAATATCGCGAGTTTTCTCGATGACTATCGTCGATAAGGTGTTGTAAATCCCAAATGAAGCGACAATTAAAATCGCCAACACCACGCTGAACATGATGATGTTACGGACGGTGAGCAAACTTAAAATATCTTCCGAGGCTTCTGTCCAAGAAGTAGCTTTATAGGCGATTGCCGATTCAATCCGATGCGCGATGTCACGGGCTTGATAAGCATCATCAAGCTGAATGATGAAACGGTTAATCCGATTCGGCCTATCGAACATCACTTGCGCCCGTTTTAAATTAGCGAAGCTTTGGCTTTCATCATAAATTGCGTTACCAGTGCGAAAAATCCCAACCACTTTCATCACCCGCGAGCCGCCGTCTTGAGTGGCGACACTGAGATTACGGCCTAAGCCAATTTGGAATTTATCCGCCAAGCCGCGGCCAATAATGATGCCATTGGGATTGGCGGTCAGTGCGTCTAAACTGCCTTCTTGAATTTTTTCTTGAATGGTTGAAACGGTTTTCATTTTGCTAGGAATAATCCCCGACAAGCTCCCCGCTTGATCACGCCCAGCAAAACTCAGCACCACTGGCCCAATCAAAACCGGTGCAATCCGCAAACCGGGTAAGGTTTCGATTAGAGCCAGTTTTTCGCGATAGCTACGAATCCCGCGCACTTCGGTTTTCGGGGTTAAATGCTGAATATGCACCGCACCATCCTGCCAACGAATTTGCGCGGGTTGAATTTGTGGATGGCGATATTCGTCATAAACCGTGATGTGCGGACTGTTATCGACTAAGCGTTTGATGAAATCTTGCTCAGAGCCGCGCATTAAAGCCGACACCGCCAAGAAAAATGCCACACCCAACACCACACCCGACAAAGACACCAAGGTTTGGCGCTTGCGACTGGTTAAGTGGGTTAAAGCGATTTGCAGTTGAATGGGCATCAGGGTTGGCTGGTTTTGATCCGCACCGCTTGGCCTTCGCGGAAATCAGCAGATAAAGTCGTGACAATCTGACTGTCTGCTTCTAAACCACTGACAATTTCGGTACGTTCAGCGCTAGTGATGCCAGTCACTACCGCTTGTTTGTGTAGTTTATTATCTATCACCAGCCAAACCGCGTTGTTATCAATAGCGAATGTGGCTAGCAACATGACGTTATCGCGTTTATCGACAATTAAATTGGTATCTACCGTCATACCAATCTGTAATTGGCCTGGATTGCTTAAACCGATCCGCACCCGATAACTACGCGCCACTGGATCACCTTTTGGGGTAATTTCGCTGACCACGCCATCAAACACTTGCTTAGGCAAAGCATCGCTACGTAACACCACCGCTTGCCCAACCCGAACTTGGGCAATATCTTCTTCATCGACTTGGGCGGTGATTCTCAGCGGCGCACAGCAAGACAGATAAAAAATCGGCTGTCCGGCAGGAATAAATTGACCGATTTCACCATCGCGTTTGATGATCAAGCCATCGGCAGGCGCGGTTAAAGTCATAAAATCGCGTAAGGCATTGGCACGATTAACGCTGGCAACAGCGGCATCCATGTCGGCTTTGGCTCTATCAATATCCAGTTTTGCAACCAAGTTGCGTTGGCCTAAGGTTTGTAGCCGATCAAAATATTGACGAGCAAAATTAGCGCGGACAGCCAGTTCTGTGACTGTGCTAGTTAAATCACTGTCGTTTAATCTGGCCAGTAATTGGCCTTTATGGACGGTTTGTCCTTCATCAACCACCAGCTCTAGCAAATGTCCGGCTTGGCGGGAGGCAATCGGTAAAGTGACAGAAGGCTCGACGGTGCCAGTTGCGTAAATGGCTTCGACAGCAGGGCCTCGACTGGCGGTGACTACCGTGACGGTTCGCGGCCATTGCCACCATAAAAACAAACCTATCGCACTGACTAACAAGCCGATTAACAACAACTGCCAAATCCGAATTGTGCGCATTATTAAAATTCCATTAAGTTTTGAGTCATTGCTATCAAAGCTAATTCTTGAATTGGCTAGGATTATAATGACTGATTTAGATGCTCATCACCTTTGATCGCTTTTAGTGATTACTAATCAGTAAATCCGACGCTGAAATTGCTAGTGCCAATAGCCAAACAAGAATCGCTCGTTGATTGGTGCTCTTTGTCTTTCCGCTAATTCTTTTTCTTGTAATGCTTCTGGCAACAGCGATGCTTCGGCTTGATAACCCAGTGCAATGACTGACATAGGTGTGACATTGATAGGCAAGGCAAATGCCGAGCGCGTTGCCTCAATATCAAAACCACCTATTTGGTGTGTCACCAAACCCAAGGCAGTGGCTTGTAAACATAAGTTCAGACACGAAGCCCCAGTATCATAAGTTGCCCAACGATTAAGTTTGTCAGTGTTATTGAAACAATCCATCGCCATAGCCAATATCAAAATCGGTGCATTAATCGCCCACTGCTGATTTTTTTCACCTAAACAATTCAGTAGGTTTTGCCATGCTTCTGGCTGTTGTGCTTTAACGCATACCAAATAACGCCAAGGCTGTTCATTCATGCAAGAAGGCGCCCAATGCGCAGCTTCTAATACTGCCATTAACAAGGAATCGGCAATGATTTTATTGGCATCAAATGCTCTTGGACTCCAACGATTTTGGATGATGTGATGGATAGGTTCTGATGTCTTGGCGGGTTTACTTTTCATGATTTACCTTAGTCTGGCAATCGATTTAGTTGGGATTTTGACAAACAGCAAATTAATTCAATAATGGCGGTTATTTTAAAACTCTAGGTATAAAAACTATGACAGTGGATACATTGAAAGATAACCCATCGGTATCAATGATTTCTGTCGATCTGGATGACAGGGCGTTTCTATTTCCAGAAACTCGAAACATTGCCCAACTTAGGTTTTCTGCTCACAATCATGGCGTGATTATGCTGGAGTTTGTGTTTGCTCATAATGTTAGTCGCTTGCCACCCGTATCAATTGTATTGCAGTTTGCTGATGCAAAATTATTGTGTACACGTTTGGTTGATGCGGTTTACCGTGCGCAAACACAAAATATCATCACCGAATCAGCGCGTATTTCGATTGCTATGGCAACCAACGGCTATATTTTGACGATAGAAGAAAATGCGATTCAACGGCAGTTTTACATGAGTACCGTGAGTATTTGGCGGGTTTGTAATGCTTTGTGTCGATTGGTTGATATGCAATCGCCGATTTTATCCAATTGAGTTAGCGATTAATTGCTCAACATCAAATTCACAACCGCCACAGCCAGAACAGGCGCCAGTGTTGCGAGAAATACTGTCTAAATCTGTAATACCTTGATTAATTAAGCCGACAATTTGCTCACTGGTGGTACCACTGCAACGGCAAATTGGTTCTTCTTCGTTAGTTATGTCCATATTTAAGCCCTAATTTGAAATAGAAAAAACGGCCAAATTGATTGAATTTGGCCGAATCCAAAGCTGCTTTTAGTGGTGGCAGCCTGTGCCGTGGATGTGGCCATGCTCGATTTCGTCAGCAGTTGCAGGTCTTACATCAACCACTTCAACGTCGAAATTCAAATGTTCGCCAGCCAATGGGTGGTTGCCGTCGATAGTGACATCATCACCATCAATGGCTGTAATAGTGATAACACCTGAACCGTAGCTAACATCAGCGTGGAATTGCATACCGATTTCAACATCCATGCCTTCAAACATTTTTTTAGAAACCACTTGCACCATGTTTTCGTCTAGCAAACCATAAGCGTGTTCTGGTTCGATAGAAACATTGAGTTTGTCGCCGGCTTTTTTGCCTAACAAGGCAGCTTCTAAGCCAGGAATAATGTTGCCAGCGCCGTGTAAATACAACAATGGCTCAGAACCAATCGAACTGTCCAGCTGCTCGCCGCTGTTGTTGGTTAAGGTATAATGAAATGAAACAGCTGTGTTGTCGGTGATTTGCATAAACGCCTTATCAGTTAAATTTAGAAACCCTATTATACCCGCCGAGAAAAAACAT
>CAIZCB010000312.1 GCA_903931355.1 uncultured Pseudomonadota bacterium | reverse complement strand
GCAAAGGTCTAAACGGTTTGTGCTTTACACTTTTAAAACCGGTTTCCGTCGCATTCAGCAAGGCAACAATTTCACTGGCCGCCACTTGCGCCAAAATTTGCCGATAATCCTCAACGCCAATCGGTTCTTGCAAAGCTTGATGCCAAAGCCTCAAAGGCTGGGCTGGTTGACCCTTGATCTGCCAAACTTCTTCACGGCCTTTAGCATCAACATCAATAAACTCAAGCGGATTGTGTTGCTCATCTTGCTTAAATAAAAACGCCCCTTGCGGCTGGTTTTGATCGGCGTTTACAAACAAGCGATTCACCGCTTTCACCAAGCTTTGGCTGGAGCGGTAATTGGTGTTCAGCGTGTAATGCTTGCCCTGCGTCGCTTGATGAGCTTTCAGATAAGTAAAAATATCCGCACCGCGAAACGAATAAATCGCCTGTTTCGGATCACCAATCATGAAACAGCCTAAACCACTATCAGCTTCGACTGGATAAAGCTTGGCAAAAATCCGGTATTGCACGGGGTCGGTATCTTGGAACTCGTCAATCATGGCAATCGGAAACTGCTGACGTATCACCTCGGCCAAACGCTCGCCTTGCGGACTGTATAAAGCGCTTTCCAAGCGGGTCAGCATGTCATCAAAACTCATTTGCGCCAGACGCTGTTTTTCCCAGATATAGCGCTGTTTAACCCATTGCACGGCATGAGCAATCAAAGCGACTTTTAAATTCGGCAATGCGGCTAATTGACTTGGTAATTCGCTTAAGGCTTGAAAAGCGGGGTGTGAAGGCGCGGTTTTTCCATCTTGCACCAGACTGGCTAAACCGTCTGGCGACAAGTTTTTAAAGCCAGTGCCTATTTCCAACTCAACTTGTTGAGGATCGTTAGCCCAAGTGCGAATTTTTTCAAACCAGCCAGCGCGATGTTTAACATTGTAGTTTTTGGCCGGTAAGGTTTTGCTGTTAACCGCGTCATCAATCAAATCACGAACTTCATCAACCCATGTCAGCCAAGGCTGTTTTAACTGGCTTAATTGGCTTTGTTGCTGCTGATTTAATTCCGCGCATAAAGCTTCAATACTGCTGGCATTTGACACTTCGCCTAAAAACTCGCTTTGGCTAATCAATTGACTAATCGCCGCTTGCAAGATGTCGGGGGTTTTAAAGTATTGATAGACCTGCTGCAAACTGTCGCTGTTAGCGGCCAACGGGTAGTAAAAACTGCGCCAATAATCGCGAATTGCTTGATTGAGCAAATCGGCATCATCGGTATTGACTTGCTGACGAAACAAACTGCCGCTATCAAAGGCATGTTGTTGCAGCATCCGGTTACACCAACCATGAATGGTGTAAACCGCTGATTCATCCATCCAATTCGCTGCTAATTCAAGCCGTCTGGCACAGTTAGCCCATAAGTCTTGGTCAAAACTTTGCCGCAACTCTGTTAAAAACGGATCGGCTTGGTCAGTTTGTTGGCGAAAAAACAAAGCCGCCGAACTTAAACGCTCACGAATCCGGTCGCGTAATTCTTTGGTGGCAGCTTCGGTAAAAGTCACCACCAAAATATCGGCGGGTAATAAATCGCGACCGTTAGTTTCGACACCATGACCTAAAATCAAACGCAAATATAAGGCGGCAATGGTGAAGGTTTTTCCGGTGCCAGCGCTGGCTTCGATTAAACGAGTGCCGGATAACGGAAACTCAAGTGGGTTTAAGACTTGGCTCATGCTGTAATCTCCGATTCAACTTCAATCTGATCAAAGGCCATGCCATAAAGTGCCCTAGCCTGTTCGGCAAAGCCATCGGCTAATAAATCGGCAAAATGGGGATAAAAACGCCGTAGATAAGGATCGTAACCGACTTCACCCACTTGCCTGTCACTGCCGTAATAGGTTTGCTGGGCTTTAGTTTCATCGCTGGCTAATAAAGTGAATGCGGTTTTAATCGCCAGGGGTAAAGGCGCTTGTAAGCCTTGTAACCAAGCGGCCAAGGTGGTTTCCAAAGCGGTTTGGGCTTGGGTTTGTTCGATGCTTGGAATTTTCAAAATCGCATCCTGACCCACCACAAAACTTTGCAGATTTAAGCCTGCCGCACAAGCTAATAAATGCTGTAACCAAGACAGCATCAAACTTTGATATTTGGGGCTTTTGGCGCTGATTAGTGCTTGCGCGGTTAAGCTAATTAAAGCCATCTCGCCAGCTTGGTTTTGGTACAAATCGACCAATTCACCGCTCAGCTGAATGCCGCCTAAGTGCAGATGTAACAGCTTTGGCTGACTGGCTGACCATGTTGTTAATAACGATTGATAATGACCCCAAGCCTTCTCGACGCTGGCACTGATTTCATTAAACGCCAAGCCGCCAAAACCTGCCAACGGCAATTGGCCTTTGGCGGCTAACACTTGCTGCTGATGCTGGAAAAAATCGGCTAACGGCTCACTAGGATTAGCTTTGAGCTGTTGCAATAAAGCATGGTTAAGATCAAATCGTTGCAAGCTATCAAAGCTAAACGGTTCGCTGTCTTCGCTGGTGATGCTGTCGTCAGCAAAATTGAATTTTAAGCTTTGTTGACAAAAGGTTTTCACCGGTGCTTTTAGAAACGCGGCTAAGGCTTCGATGGACACAGCGCTGGGTAATTCGCTATGAATTGGCGCTATTTGATTTTGGTTCAGGGTTTCGGTTTCAAACCATTCTTTACTGTAAGTAAACAAGCGCTCATCGCGGCCCATCTTGATGTAATCCTGACTAAACGGCTGTAAGGGATGTTCAACGGTAATCGCGTCTAACCATTTGTCATCGTGCTTTGCCAAGCGCCACCCTTGCGCCAAAAAGTCACGCAGCTGACTGACTAAAACCGAGGCTGGTCGTTCCGTGTTATCGCGAATACTGCGCCCTATCCAGCTGATATACAGTTGTTCACGAGCTGACAACAAGGCTTCTAAAAACAGGTATTGGTCATCTTGACGCCGTGAGCGGTCACCCGGTCGATAATGGCCGCGCTGACTCATCAAATCAAAACTTTGTGGCTGATGCGAACGCGGATAATCGCCGTCGTTCATCCCTAAGATACAGACTAATTTGAACGGAATCGCTCGCATCGGCATTAAGGTACAGAAATTGACTCGACCACTGAGGAAGCGTTGTTGCAAATTCGGTTCATCAACATTGCTTAACCAAGCTTCACGCACCACTTGAATTGGCAGTTGTTCCCCAGCGCTTAAGCCGCCTTGCTGACAATAGCTCTGCCATTTGCTGAGACTTAGGTTCAATAAATCCAAGGTCTTACGTTCCTTGTCGCTGGTGGCGATGAAAAAATCCTCTAACAGTTGCTGTAACAGACTGTACCAGCCATCAACGCTGTGCTGCTGACTAAGCTGGTTAAGAGAGTGTTCGAGTTTTTCCTGCAACCAAGCCAAACTACCCAACCATTGTGCGTCCAAACCACCGATTTCGGCATACGGCTCGATGCCATTGAAGGTTTCACCCGCGCCAACCGCATAACCTAGCAACATGCGTTGTAAACCAAATTCCCAAGTATTGGCGGTTAACTCGCTGGGCATATCGACAGTGGCTTGCCGTTGCTGACGATTTAATCCCCAGCGAATACCTGATTCATTAATCCATTGATGCAATTTCGGCACCGCTGCTTCATCAATCGCAAACTTTTTGCGTAAGGCAGGCACTTCCAGTAAAGCCAAACATTCACTGACCGCAAAGCGCGATTCCGGCAGTTTCAACAAAGCTTCGACGGCATTTAATAAAGGATTTTGGCCGCGTTGATTTTGATCAGCCAAGCTGAAAGGAATATAGCGTTTGTCATCGGCTTTGATTTGCCCAAACACCGCGTTGATATGCGGCGCATAGCTATTAACATCCGGCACCATCACAATCACATCGCGCGGATGTAGACTCGGATCAGCATTGAAACGAGCTAGTAATTGGTCATGGAGAATTTCCACTTCGCGCTGACGGCTGTGGGCGTTGTGAAATTGCAGTGATTGATCAGTTTGATCTAAGAGAATCGGCTCTGCTGGTAATGGCTCTAAATCTAAAATTGATTGTTGGACTTGTTGCAGCAAACTGCGTTGATCCGGTTTGCCGTAATCTTCAAACAAATCGATCTTGTCATCCGGCCAGCCCCAATTCCGATAAGCACTTTGCTCATCAAACAAATCCAGCAAACGAATGTAATCACGGCCTTGTTTGCCCCAAGCTGCCAACAGTGGATTAGCGTGTTGATGCAAATCATCCAGTGATAAATCAGCTGACATACTGTCTTTATAGGCTTGGCGGCGGCGCTCGGCTTTCAGCAGTTCTTTGTCCTCGATAATATCCGCCCAATAATGCTGACAAGGATTATTGATAAACAACACCACCTGACAAAATTGAGCGATTTTTACCAAAGCTTCCAGCGATTGCTGTGGCAACGATGACAAACCAAACACCATCACCCGCTTCGGTAATTTCGGCTGAGTGTGATCGACCTTAGCCATAAATTCGGCATGAACCGAAGCACGGCTGGCAAAGGCACTATTGGCATCCCCTAAATCCACCAAAATCGCCCGCCATAACATCGGCTGCCAGCGTTGCGCCTCTGGCAAAGCTTGCGGCGAGCCATGCACATCAGCCAAAACATCATTGCCGTTGGCCCAATCCGCTAACCAATCGGAACGATACACCTGATATTGATCGAATAAATCCGCTAGTTGTTCGGCGAGTTGATGGCGCTTGCGACTGCTTTGGTCATCAGCCAGAAATCGGGCTAAATCCTCGAAACCGGTTTGTTTAATTAATTCGGGTAACAAGCGATACAAACGCCAAGTTAAGGCGGCTTTGGCTAAAAGCTGTTCCTTAGGAATCTGATCGCCCAACACCTGCCGATATACTCGCCAAATAAACGCTGAAGGTAATTGGACATCAATGCCCGCAGCGATGCCTAAAGCTTGGTTGTGGGCGATGTTTTGTTTTATCCAATGCCCCATACCGTTGTTGTTGACCAAAAACACATCGTTTTCTAACGGAGGTAAGGGGTGGGTTGATAACCAATACTGAACCACCTCGGCTAGGGATTCCAGTTGGTTGGAATGGATGACAGCGATGCCGTTGGTAAGGGTTGAATAATTCATGGTAGGAGTAGATGCAGGGGTATTAGCCGAATAAAAGAATAATTAAACAACTTATATAAACGCTGAGTGATATTAGAAAAAGTTTTAGAAAAACCGCTAATTCTGAGGATTTATAAAATGGATTGTAATCTTTTCTCATAACCACTATTTGCAAATAGTGTCAGTATGGGTTGGGATAATCGCAGGTACCAGCCTGCAATCCAACAAAAATCCCCCTCAGCGTCATCGAACAAACCGGCCTCAAAGCCGGTGATGCGGGTTTCCAAGTTAAGGTTACGAGCAATACCGGCTTAACCGGCACACTCACCGCGCCCGCCGTTGCCAATGCCTTGCAACAAGCGGGTATCACCGGCACATTGGCCACCGCCTTAACCCAACTCGCCAGCACCGCCTCAGGCTACGCCGCTGGTGGTACTGCGGGTGGGGCTTCGGCGTTTAATGAGGTGACGAATAATTATCTCAAGCATGACGAAGTCGAGAAACACTGGAAGGCAGTGGATGCCTGTAGCAAGGGGGATAAAACCGCTTGTGGTGAACGCGATACCCTTAAAGCGAAAAGTGATAGTCGTGACGCCAAATTACAATCCTGTGAAGGCAGTTATATTCCTAGTTGCAATGCCGCGCGTGAGGAAGTGCGGCAAGCAGAAGCCGATATTATTCGCAATTTACCGGGTATCGTTGATGACTTGACACTAGGTACACAAAATCAAGCCGATAAAACCCTGCTACTCAAACCTGGTATGGCAACTGCAGACGCAATCGGCTCGGTTATTAAAGGTGCAGTAACCGATATAGTAACAATGCTGGATGGTGCGTTGACAGGGTTGGTGGTAGCGATGGCACCCAACGGCACCGAACTCAAAAACAAGGCATTAAACGACCTGTACCAATCGGAAGTTCAAACCGGTAAAGCGTTACAGACTTTATCCGACCCTGAATTAATCACGCTGGCCCTTCAACTGTCTAAAGACAGTGACCGTGAACGCATCGCCAAGGCCTATGAACACGGCAGCGCGTTTGAGATGGGTCAAGTGTTAGGCGATGTATTAAGCGCGTATACAAGTGTTACTGCTCCAGAAGTCGCGGTGCTGAAGCTCAGTGCTGGCACTCTCGCCAAGTTGCAAAAGGCAAGTGAGGCGGCTAAGGTGTTGAGTACGTCGGGAGGCATGGCGGATGCGGGGAGTTTTGAGCTTGATCGGCTTTTGACCGATGCTGCTAAGCTTGGAAAGGTAAGTACTACTGGTAATTTTGCTAACGAAGCAAGCCTGCTTGGTCATTTCGAAAAACATGGCAAGGAGTTTGACGTAACCAATTCGAATGATTATTTACAGACAGGTCGTGAAATTATTCAAAACGGCCAAAAAATTGTGTACAACTATAAGGGTGAAGTTCGAACTGGCTACGTGAAGTTTATGGGAAACACTTCCAATGGTAATGCTAAATTTGGTTTTGTCGGAACAAATTCTGACGGAGCAATCACAACTATTCATACTCAAAGTGGCAACAGCTTTTGGAAGCTTTTAAATGGCAACTCTAACGACAAAGTTATTAGGCAAGAATAATGATTTATCAAGCTAAAGTATTAATGCAGAGTGAATGTATTGAAGAAGAAATTATTATTGAAATTAATAATATTAATTTGGTCTGTTTCGCATCTATATGTCCTTATGAAATTGAAGTGGGCGCGACTTACCCTGTTGAGTTACATTTGTATACATTTAATGACTACGAGCCAAAAGAGCTGAGCGATGATTCGCCAGCCTTAATTAGGCGCGTGGGAAATGATTTTGAGTATATGTTTGTTGGAATATTGAATGATGATAATTTAAATGTCAATGAGTTGAATTTTAAAATTAACGACTTGCTAGGCGAATATCCCTATCTGAACGGAAAGATTATTTCTGTTAAAGCTGATCGTATAGATGTCGAGTTTTTCGACTTCATGTCCAACGAGATACTGTGCTAAATCCCACCGCGTATGGCGCAACCGGTACCGCTTACGGCGTAATACGCTATCGCTATTACGCCCTACTTGCTGGAAAGGTCGATCAATTTGGGAGTCGCTTCTCTGTTGATATTCCTGTTACAGGACCAAATGGTAATACTGTTGCTGTGCGTTCAGCTTGGATTTATGAGTCGGGTTCCACCAATCCTCGCTTAACAAGTGTTTATGTCAAATAATATTGAAAGAGTAATTATGAAATTCTCACTTTTAGATACTGTAACTCTTGTTGAAGATTTGCCACAAGACTTTTTATTCTGCGGAATGGTAGGTGTAGTAGTTGATATTTATCATCAACCATATGAAGCATACGAAATAGAGTTTTGCGATGATTCAGGCAGGACTATTGCTCAGTTGGCTTTGCTAGAAAGCCAACTGAGCAACCACGATACGATGCGCTAAACCACGATGACCGTTAGGAGGCGCATCGTTCGCGGCTGTTGCGCCTCGTAAACTCCCCACAACCTATATTTGGCGCACCTTGTCGGGTTACGCGACCAAGCGCAAGCGATTAACGCCCAATGGGGTGAAAACGGCACACTCAGAATCGCCGCTCACACCGTTATCGGCGGCTTAACTGGCAACCTGCAAGGTGCCGCGGGTGCCTTAGTCGGCACACTCACCGCGCCCGCCGTCGCCAACGCCTTGCAACAAGCGGGTATCACTGGCGCATTGGCCACCGCTTTAACCCAACTCGCCAGCACCGCCTCAGGCTACGCCGCTGGTGGTACTGCGGGTGGGGCTTCGGCGTTTAATGAGGTGACGAATAATTATCTCAAGCATGACGAAGTCGATAAATACTGGAAGGCAGTGG
>CAIZCB010000311.1 GCA_903931355.1 uncultured Pseudomonadota bacterium | reverse complement strand
GAAAATTATTGAGAAATAGGATTTGTTGAACAACAGTGAAGCACATCTAGTCCGTAGGGCGGATAAGCAAAGCGCCATCCGCCGGTTGGCCATCATGGCGGATGGCGCTTTGCTTATCCGCCCTACGTGTTATTTGATCGTTTTCAAGCCATAACTGCAATATTGCCCGATCACGCCAAATCATTAGATTTTCTTCACTTGCACAGCAAACTGAGATTATTGCGGCGCGGTTAGCACAGCCAGTTTAGTAACGCCCGCCCGCTCAATCGAAGACATCACTTTCGCGACGATTCCATATTGCACTGCATCATCGGCATTGAGGTTTAACGCTAGTTCAGGATCAGCAGCTTTGCGGGTTTTTAACTCGTTTTCCACGACTTCCAGCGCATATTCCTGTTTGTCGATAAAGATTTTGCCTTGGGCATCGACGCTTAAATACACCGCGGCTTTTTCTTCCGGTGGCGCAGTTTCAGCGGTTTTAGGTAAATTGACATGCACTGCTTGAGTCAATAACGGTGCGGTGACGATAAACACCACCAATAACACCAACATCACGTCAACTAAAGGCGTGACGTTGATTTCGCCCATGACATCATCGCCGTCATCTTGAGTTTTAAAAGCCATTAAGCGTGCGCCTCCTGCGCGATGTTTAACCCAACTGATCGGGTTGAAGTGGTGTTGGTTTTGCTGTCGTTAGTGCGGCTACTAGATGCTTTGGCCGGACGTTGGATAGTGAAGGCATTTTTTAAAGCCAAGTGCACGAAGTCGATAGCAAAATCGTCTAAAAAGGCTAATTGCACTTTGTTACGACGGATGAAGAAGTTGTAACCAACCACCGCAGGTACAGCAACCGCAATACCGACCGCTGTTGCAATCAAGGCTTCACCAATCGGGCCAGCAACTACTTCAAGACTGGCTGAGCCGGATTTACTGATGCTAGTCAAAGCGCCCATAATCCCCCAAACCGTACCGAACAGACCAACGAAGGGTGAAATACTGCCGATGGTGGCTAACACAGCCAAGCCGCTTTCTAATGAGCCGCGTTCTTTTTGCGATTGTTGACGCAAGCGGCGATCTAACAGCTCTTGTTTGTCCCAAGTGTGCTCAAGATCATGGGTAGTTGCGCCGCTATCGGTTTCAATTAAAGTATCAAAACCAATCCCAGCAACCCGCGCCGCTGGGCCTTGCAGATTTTCCAGTTCCGCAGCAGCCTGAATATTGGCCGCGCTCCAGAACGCTTTATTAAATTGGCGATTGTGATAAGAAATCCGCGCATGTTGGATGCCTTTAATCAAAATCAAACCCCAAGTCACCACAGACGATGCAATCAAAACATCCAATGTGCCATCGACAATTAAACCCGTTGCTATATCAGCCATTTTTGTAACCTCAAGATAAATTAAAAGTAATAGGAACAGTAACCCAACCAGCAATCGGCGTAGTGCCACGCATCGCTGGAACGAAAGACCATTTGTTGACAGTTTTTACTGCCGCATCGTCCAGAATTTTCTGGCCGCTGGATTTAATCACCGACACTTCATCCGGTTTGCCGTCTGGTTTGACGTGAACCTTCATCAGCACTTTGCCTTCCCAGCCTCTATCCATGGCAATTTCAGGATATTCAGGGGCAGGGTTGTGTAAATAATCAGCACCCGCCACTGGTGCGGTAATTTTTTCTTCTACCACTGGCGCAGGTGATGACACAGCTGGCGCTGGGCTTGGAGTCGAATCGACAACCGGCGCTGGCGCAGGTGTTTGTTCCAGCACTTTTTCAACTGGTTTTGGCTTTTGTGGTTTTAACGGGACGACTTTAGGTGTCGGTGGCTTGGCCTGTAGTTTAGGTGGAGGGGCAATGGTTTTTGGCTGTGGTCTGCTCAGCGAAATCATCACCTTAGGTGGTTGTTCGACAGGCTGAATAATCTCTTCACTTAACGATAAACGATCAAAATGATCGACGACAGTGGCGTGGATCAATATCGACACCAAGCCCAAGACCAGATAATCAACCAGTTTGTGGTCACTGGTTTGGCCGGTGTATTTGAAATTAGCTAAAGCGGGGTAGGGCGAATTCGCAGCTATTGCATTAGCCACTGGGTTTAATGGCACATTGGCCGGTTCCCAGTTTAAAAAATTAGTTTCTCGCTCAGCTTTATTAAAAGTGGATAAAGGTGTGCTCATTAGAATGTCCTCGAGTTTTAAAAAAATCGCCGTTTAAAACAGTCCTTGTCAGCTCCGGCTTTGATTAACTGTTACGTTATTCAAAGCACAAGCTGTGCCAGTTTTTTTAGAATGAGGAAATAATTGCAGATAAAAAATTGGTTTTTATCTAAGTGTTTAATTTTTAATGAGGTTTTTGTTGGGGTTGGTGGTGTTAAATGCTTAAAGGTGATTTTTTGCAGCTTTTATATCGTCTTAGGGCAATTTAAAAATGTTGTGTTAGCACCAGTGGATTGGATTTTTTGTTGTGCGGGTGTTGGTAGGGCAACAGTTATAGACTTAGTGATCGAACCAAGATTCAGGGCGGTGTTGTGCCTCATGGAAAACCCGTAAAACTTGAATTTGTTTATCCATAATTCGATATGGTATTGAATACGGTAATCCGGGAATATGCCATTCCAATACCTCATCGTCATCGGTCGGATGACCAATGTGCGGTTGCTCGGTCAATAGTAGTAAGGATTGCTTAATACGTGCAGCTACATTTCGTGCGGCGGCGGGGCTTTCTTGCTGGATATACTGGCGAATTTCGACCAAATCTTCTTTCGCCGAAGGCAGTAAAACGAATTTCATTAAACAATATCAGGCAAAGGTGTGGGTTGCTCATTGTCCGAGCCCCAAGAATCAAGCCAGTTCAAGGTAGTTTCTTGGGATATGAAAACGCCTTTATCCGCTTCTAGTTTTGCTGCTTGAATCGCTTTGAGTTTCCATTCGTGTTTGGCGATGTATTCTGCGATGGCTTTGGTTGCAATTTGGGATTGAGATTGGTGTGAAATCCGGCTAATCGTCGCTAAACTTTCGCGTAACTCATCTGGCAAGCGAATTGAAAGTGGTGTGCTGCTCATAACGATATTCCTATTAGAAAACTGCAATTGTTTGATTATAGGTAATTTTTTGTCGGACTAGAACAATCCCTTTATCTTACTCAACCCACTCCCCAATCGTATCCACTGGCAAAATCAAATAATCAGTCCATTTTCTGTCCCCAGCCGCTTGTTCTTCGGTTGGCATCAACGTTTCATTCCAGCCACCACCCAAGGCTTTCACCAACAACACCGCTGCATTCAAGCGATCACCTTGTAATTGCACGGCGGTTTGGCGGTTAGACAAAGCCGCAGTTTGCGCGGTCATGACGTTTAAATAGCTAACGGTGCCGGCTTGGTATTGATTATTGGTCAGTGCCAATGCCTGATTAGCTGAGGCGACAGCCTGATTCTGAACTTGCGCTTGCTCTTCTAAAATCCGCATTGCCGCTAGATTGTCTTCAACTTCTTGAAAACCGGTTAACACCGCTTGTCGATAAGCCGCAACGCTGGCATCAAAGCCAGCAATGGCTTGATTGTATTGGGCGTTTTTAACCCCACCATCAAACACAGTCAGCGCCGCAGCGGCAGGGCCAAATGCCCAGTAACGGCGGGCAACGGTGAATAAATCGCCGACATCGGTAGACTGAAAACCATTGCTCATCGCTAGATTTAAAGTCGGAAAATAAGCGGCTTTGGCGATGCCGATTTGCGCATTAGCCGCCGCGACTTTACGTTCAGCGGCGGCAATATCGGGGCGTCGTTCTAATAATTCTGACGGTAAAGACAGCGGAATCACGGGTGCTTGGGTAGTTAAAGCGCTGGCTGCTAACGATAATTCAGCGGGCGATTTACCAATCAAAACCGCAATTGCATGTTCCAACTTAGCCCGTTGAACACCTAAATTAATCGCTTGCGCTTTGGCTGATTGCAATTGGGTTTCAGCTTGAACCACATCAGCCTTGGCTACCACGCCGACCGCATAGCGGTTTTTAGTGATGTCCAAGGTTTTTTGATAGGCGGCGACGGTTTCATCCAGCAACGTTTTTTGTGCATCCAGCACTTTTAACTGAAAGTAAGCCACTGCTAAATTGCTTTGAATCGACAAACGCAAGGCTTGTAAGGTGGCAGCACTGGCTTGAGCATTGCCGGTGTTAGCTTCGATTTGTCGGCGAACTTTGCCCCATAAATCCGGTTCCCAAGCCATTGCAACCGTATTACCAAATAAGGTGCGCACCCCGCTGATAACCTGAGTTTGGCCTTGTGCCGACTTAAAGTTATTGAAGCTGCCGTTTAGATTAAACACTGGCAGTAACGATGATTGCGCCGATTGCACCAAACCTTGCGCTTGGCGATATTGCGCTTCGGCTTGAATCAAGGATTGATTGCTGGCGACCTGTGATTCAAGTTCGTTTAATTTGGGGTCGTTGAAAATTTCCCACCACTGACCGCTGATTGCCGTGTCACGCGGTTGCGCGGTTTTCCAGCCTTTGACTTCTTTGAACTCGGTGGCAACGGGTGCTTGAGGGCGGATGTAATCTGGCCCGACGGCGCAGGCGGTTAATTGGCTGGCAAATAGAGCGACAACTAAAGGTTTAAGGCGAAAGCTCATGCAAATCTCGGCAAAATTAAGCAGGTTTGCCCGCTCGGGAAGCGGTGCGGTTAAACAAACGGTTATGTGACCACAACCGGAAACGATCCAAGTACAGATAAACCACGGGGGTGGTGTACAAAGTCAGCATTTGACTAAAAATCAAACCGCCAACAATGGTAATCCCCAAAGGTTGACGCAGTTCTGCGCCATAACCGCTACCCAGTGCTAACGGCAAGGCGCCGAACAATGCAGCTAGAGTAGTCATCATAATCGGTCGAAAGCGTAACAGGCAGGCCTGAAAAATCGCTTCTCGCGAATCCAAACCTTGTTCTCGCTCGGCTTGAAGGGCAAAGTCTATCATCATGATGGCGTTTTTCTTAACAATACCAATCAACAGAATCACGCCAATCAAGGCGATGATGCTAAATTCCTTATCACAGATCATTAAGGCTAACAAAGCGCCAACCCCAGCTGAGGGCAGGGTGGATAAAATCGTTAATGGATGAATGTAACTTTCGTACAACATCCCCAGCACCAGATAAATGCTCAATAACGCCGCTAACAGCAAAAATGGCTGATTGCGTAACGATTCTTGAAAGGCTTTGGCCGAGCCTTGGAAACTGCCTTGCACTGAGCTAGGTACGCCAATTTCCTGCATGGTTTTTTCAATCAAAGCGGTCGCGGTCGATAGTGACACACCGGTTTGTAAATTAAATGACAAACTAGCCGCCGCAAATTGACCTTGATGATTCACCGATAACGGCGCATTAGTCGGTGAAAAACTTGCTAAAGCCGATAAAGGCACCTGTTTAGCGCTGATCGCTTCGCCAGTTGCCGAATTACTGGCCGGCACGTTGATATACACCTGTTTCAATGCCTCGGCGCTTTGCCAATATTCCGGCGCTAATTCCATCACCACTCGATATTGGTTTAAAGGGTTATAAATCACCGATACCTGACGTTGGCCAAACGCATCATTCAGGCTGCTATCAATCATTGCTTGAGTGATGCCATAGCGCGAGGCCATATCACGATCAACCACCAAGCCGATTTGTTGGCCTTTGTCTTGCTGGCTGGTGCTGACATCGTTAAGTTCCGGTAACTTCGATAAAGCCGCTACCACTTTCGGCAGCCATTCCCGCAACAAACCTAAATCATCCGATTGCAGGCTATAGTCATAACTGCCGGCGGATTGTCGTCCACCAATTCGCAATTCTTGTGAGGGTGTCATGTGTAAATTAGCGCCAGGAATGCGGCTGACTTGTTCCCGTAAACGCCGCATCACTTCATTAATCGGTGGTCTTTGATCATGCGGTTTTAACACCACAAACAAGCGGGCACTATTAGCACCGCTACCGGAGCCACCAAAGCCAGCAACGGTGCTGACCGCTGGATCTTTGAGCAAGACATCCGATAGCTCGGCTAGTTTGTTTTGTAATGACCAAAACGAAGCGCCTTGGTCGGTTTGGATTTCGCCCTGTAATCGCCCGCCGTCTTGATTAGGAAAAAAGCCTTTATCAATTTTGCTGTATAGAAAAACATTCAAGCCGATTGTCGCTAACAAAATCAGCATCATGGTTCGGCTATGATTCAATGCCCAGCACAACGAGCTTTGATAAGCATTTTGAAGCCAGTCAAAGCCATCACCGATTAAAGTAAAAAATCGACCATGCTGATCAGTCTCTTTTTCCAGCCAACGGGCGCACAGCATCGGCGTGACGGTTAAAGAAATCAGCAACGACACCAGTACCGAAGCCGATAAAGTCACTGCAAATTCTCTAAACAAGCGTCCAACCACACCGCCCATCAACAAAATCGGCAAAAATACCGCTACTAATGACACCGTCATTGCTATCACAGTAAAGCTGACTTCTTTAGTCGCTAAGAGGGTGGCTTTAAACGGTTTAATGCCTTGTTCAATATAACGATTGGTATTTTCCAAAACCACAATCGCGTCATCGACCACAAAGCCAGTAGCAATAGTCAGCGCCATTAAAGTCAGATTGTTTAAGCTGTAATTTAAAAAATACATCACCCCACAAGCGCCGATTAACGATACCGGAATCGCAATAATCGGTACTAATGCCGAACGGACATTTCGCAAAAATAACAGCACTACTAAAATCACTAAACCTATCGCAATCAATAAACTGTGTTCAACTTCGGCAATCGAGCCGCGAATCGTTAGTGATCTATCTACCACCACTGATAACTCAATATCCTCAGGAATTAAGGCCCGTAACTGTGGCAACATGGCTTGGACTTGATCAACGGTTTGAATCACATTCGCCAGCGGTTGTTTTCTCAAAATTAATAACACCGATGGCTTGCCGTTTTTTAAGCCAGTGTTACGCAAATCTTCCACCGAATTTTCGACATTGCCCAAATCAGCAATGGTGACTGGCGAACCGTTGCGGTAGCTAACGATTAGCGGCAAATAATCTTCGGCTTTGCGGGCTTGATCATTGGCTTGAACTTGCCAGCGTTGAGCGCCGTCTTCCATCACTCCTTTCGGTTGGTTGGTATTGGTTTGGGTGATGGTGTTACGAACATCTTCCAGACCAATGCCATATTTAGTTAAGGCGTTGGGATTTAACTCAACTCGCACCGCAGGCAAGGCTGCGCCGCCAATTTGTACTTGGCCGATGCCCGGTAATTGCGAGATTTTCTGCGCCAAAATCGTCGAGGCAACATCGTACATTTGACCGCGACTTTGTGATTCTGAGGTTAACGCCAAAATCAAAATCGGCGAGTCGGCGGGATTGTCGCGGCGGTAAGTCGGGCGATTTGGCATTCCGGTTGGTAACAGGCTGGCGGCGGCATTGATTGCCGCTTGTACATCGCGACAAGCGCCGTTGATGTCGCGTTCCAAATCAAATTGCAAGGTGATTTGGGTCGAGCCTTGCGAACTGCTAGACGTCATTTCAGTGACGCCAGCGATTCGGCCTAAAGCCCGTTCCAACGGCGTGGCAACCGTGGCGGCCATGGTTTCGGCGCTGGCGCCAGGTAATTGGGCTTGGACGTTGACGGTCGGAAAATCGACTTGAGGCAACGACGATACCGGCAGATTGAAAAACGCCAAGCCACCGGCTAAAGCAATCGCCAAAGTCAGTAAGCTGGTGGCAACCGGACGCTGGATAAAAATCGCTGAAAAATTCATTAAATCACCTCCTCGTCATCGTGTTCAGATGCACTTGGCTGATTCAATTTCAGCCAGTTGGCGACCCGTTTTGCAGCGTTATCCATCCACAAATAAATCACTGGTGTGGTGTACAAAGTCAGCAATTGACTGACTAATAAACCGCCGACCATAGTAATCCCCAAAGGATGACGCAATTCCGAGCCAACCCCACTGCCCAGCATTAACGGCAAAGCACCTAACAAGGCGGCGAGGGTGGTCATTAAAATTGGCCGAAATCGTAATAAACAGGCTTGGAAAATCGCTTCAGCAGGCGGCATTGCTTGTTTGCGTTCGGCTTCTAAAGCGAAGTCGATCATCATGATGGCGTTTTTCTTAACAATCCCAATCAACAAAATAATGCCAATGATGCCGATAATCCCTAAGTCATCGCCCGATACTAGCAAGGCTAATAAAGCCCCGACCCCAGCCGAGGGCAGGGTAGAAAGAATAGTGATGGGGTGGATATAACTTTCATAAAGCACACCGAGGACGATATAAACCGTGACTATTGCTGCCAAAATCAGCCATAAGGTGTTGCCTAATGAGGCTTCAAACGCCAGCGCCGCTCCTTGATAACTGCTGCGGATGCTTAACGGTAAATCGATGTCCTGTTTGGCTTGTTCAATCGCTTTCACTGCATCACCCAAGGCAAAGCCTTGGTTTAAATTGAATGACACCGTGGCAACGGGAAATTGATCGAGATGATTGATCGCTAAAGGGGTGGGGCGTTCGGAAATAGTGGCGATAGCTGACAAAGGCACTTGGTTACCGTTGCTGGAAGGCACACGCAAATCATTCAGCGATTGTGGGTTGTTTTGTGCTTCTGGATCGACTTCTAACACCACTCGATATTGATTGGCTTGAGTAAAAATAGTCGAAATCAAACGCTGACCGTAGGCGCTGTATAAAGCATTATCAACCGCTGCGGTACTGACGCCTAAACGACTGGCGGTGCTGCGGTCGATGTTAACAAACACCTGTCGGCCTTGATCTTGAACATCGCTAACCACATCACCAAACACCGCTTGCTCGGCTAATTCATCGACCAAACGCTTAGTCCAAAGATTGAGCTGTTCGATGTCGGCGGTTTCTAAAGTGAATTGATATTGGCTGCGGCTGACACGGTTTTCCATGGTCAAATCTTGTACCGGTTGCAGATACAAATTAATCGCCGAATGCTCACTAAGTTTGGATTTTAGTCGGCTAATCACTTGGCTGGCGTTAGCATCGCGTTGAGCCAATGGCTTTAGATTGATTAAAAAACGGCCACTGTTTGGGGTGGTGTTAATCCCATCGACGCCAATAAATGAAGACAAACTTGCCACGGCTGGATCTTGCAGAATCAAACTGGCTAATTGTTGCTGTTCATCAGCCATGGCACTGAACGAGATATTTTGCGGCGCTTCCGAATAGCCTTGAATCAAGCCAGTGTCTTGGATTGGGAAAAAGCCTTTGGGAATAAAGACATACAAAGCCACTGTTAAAGCCACAGTGACCAAGAAACCGCCCATGGTTAAAGTCTGATGACGCATCACCCATTGCAAACTGCGGCCATAACCGGCAATTAAACCTTCAAACCAGCCATCTTTTTGTTGATGATGCTCAACGCCTTGGCGTAATAGTTTCGCGCACATCATCGGGGTTAAAGTCAGCGAGATAATGGCGGAAATTAAAATCGACACCGCTAAAGTGATGGCAAATTCTCGGAATAAACGCCCGACTACATCGCTCATAAACAGCAAGGGAATCAGCACCGCCACCAGTGAAAAAGTCAGCGAAATAATGGTAAAGCCGATTTGCTCGGAGCCTTTCAACGCCGCTTTAAACGCTGATTCGCCACGCTCGATATAGCGCGAAATATTTTCAATCACCACAATCGCATCATCGACCACAAAACCCGTGGCGATGGTTAAGGCCATTAAAGTCAGGTTGTTGATACTGAACTCGGCCAGATACATCACCGCGAAAGTACCAATCAACGACAACGGCACCGCAACCCCAGGAATAATGGTGGCGGGGATATTGCGTAAAAACAAAAAAATCACCATCACCACCAGGGCGACAGCGAGGAATAATTCAAACTGCACATCATGTACCGAAGCGCGGATAGTGACCGTGCGGTCGCTGAGCGGTTCGACTTCGATATTGGCGGGTAAAGCGGCTTGTAGTTTTGGCAATAATTTCTTAATTCTGTCCACTACTTCAATCACATTCGCCCCCGGCTGGCGCTGAATGTTGACAATCACCGCCGCTTTATCATTGGCCCAAGCTGCTAAGCGGACGTTTTCCGCACCATCAACCACTTGCGCCACTTCCGACAATCGCACTGGGCCGCCGTTGCGATAGGCAATCACTAAATCGCGATATTCATCCGCTGAGCGCAATTGATCGTTGCTGTCGATGGTGGCTGAACGCAACGGGCCGTTGAACATGCCTTTGGGTTGATTGACGTTGGCGGCAGCAATCGCGGTGCGAACATCTTCTAAGCTGATGCCATAAGCGGCTAGGGCTTTGTGATTGGCTTGAATCCGCACCGCTGGACGCTGGCCGCCGCTGATGCTGACCATACCCACACCTGGCAATTGGGCGATTTTTTGCGCCAAACGAGTATCAACTAAATCTTCAACTTTAAACAAGGGCAGGGCGCTGGCGCTGACCGCCAGCGTCATAATCGGCGTGTCTGCGGGATTGACTTTGCTGTAAATCGGCGCTTGCGGTAAGTCTTTCGGTAAAAAATTGCTGGCGGCGTTAATCGAGGCTTGTACGGTTTGTTCGGCAATATCTAAATCAAGACTGAGATTAAATTGCAGGGTAATCACCGAAGCCCCGCCCGAGCTGGTTGATGACATTTGCGTTAAGCCTGGCATTTGCCCGAATTGGCGTTCCAACGGCGCGGTAATCACCGAGGTCATCACTTCTGGACTGGCGCCGGGGTACAAAGTCACCACTTGAATGGTGGGGTAATCGACTTGCGGTAAAGCCGATACCGGCAATAAACGGTAGGCCAAAATCCCAACCAATAAAATCGCTAACATCAATAACGAAGTAGCGACGGGTCGCAGAATAAACAGTCGAGAAGGATTAAATGCCGTTTTTGGATTTGCTGTGGTCATGGCGGTTAGCGTTTGTCGCGTTTACGAAATTTGCCTTCGGGTTTGGCTTGAGCATCAGGGCTGGCCGCCACTGCTACGCCGTCTTTTTGGGCTACATCGACTTTGCTGCCATCGCGTAATCTATCGACCCCTTCAATCACCACGCTTTCATTGGCGGCCAAATTAGCCAAAATCGCCACTCTGTCGCCTTCGGTGCCACCGAGGGTCACGCGGCGTTGCTCAACGGTTTGATCAGGCTTAACCAGATAAACAAACGGCCCTTGGCTATCGTGTTGAATCGCGGCGCTAGAGATTAAAGTGACATTATGCAAAGTGTCTAAGTGCATCCGAATATTGACGAATTGATTCGCAAACAGGCTGTTGTCGCTGTTATCGAACTGAGCTTTAAGTTTTAAAGTGCCGGTGCTGGGATCAATTTGGTTGTCCAAGGCTAATAACTTGCCGCTGGCTAATTGAGTTTTGCCGGCACGGTCGAAGGCAACTACATTGACGGTTTGATTACTGTGAAAGCGTTGCACTACCGATTGGATTTTGTCTTCTGGCAAACTGAAAACCACGTTAATCGGTTGTAATTGAGTAATCACCACTAAACCGTTGGCATCATTAGCGTGAACAATATTGCCTTGGTCGATTTGTCTTAAACCGACCCGACCTGCAATCGGCGCGGTTAAATGTGCGTAACTGAGTTGCAGTTTGGCGTTATTGACCAAGGCTTTATCCATTTCGACGGTGCCTTGATATTGTTTGACTTGGGTTTGCTGGGTTGCGGTTTGCTGGGCGGCAATCGAATCTTGTTCTAATAAAGTTTGGTAACGGGAATGGTCGATTTCAGCATTTTTTAACAAGGCTTCATCGCGTAATAACTGGCCTTGGGCTTGTTGCAATTGGACTTGAAACGGACGCGGATCAATTTCGGCTAATAAATCGCCTTCTTTTACTAACTGACCTTCGCTAAAAGCTACTTTAACCAGCTCGCCATCCACTCGTGGTTTAACGGCAACGGTGCGTAGCGCTGTCACAGTGCCTAAACCATTTAGATAAATTGGGAAATCGCCTTGGCTGGTGGTTTCTACTGAAACAGCGCTCGGGGCATCATCATCTCGTCCGCGTTTGTTACCGCGTTCATTGCTACGATCCTTAGCTTTAGGATTCTCAGAGTCAGTATGAAACGGGTTATAAAAATATCCAGTGGCGGCAATCGCCAAAGCCAGTAACGATAGAGGCAAGATGAGTTTACGAAATGGGGTGGTGGTTGACGGTCGATTCAATGGGCTCATAACAAATGGGTTGAGAAGAAAATCAGGTTGAGTAAAGCCTTGGCGTTACGCAAATGGTTTCGGCTGCTGTGATGCGGCGGGTGTTTTGATTGATAGCAATTTCTATACCAAAAGCTATGTGTTTGATTTTGTTATGGTGCGGTGAGGTGGTTGTGTTGGTCGGCGAACACAGGTTGCATGGTGGCTGTTGAAATAGCAGCAGAGTGACTGATTCAGTTATTAGTGTTTATGCGGAAAATCAAGGTTTTTGTTACTTGGTATGATTTTTGCTGATTATCTTTTTATCTAAAGTGAAGAGAGATCAAATGAAATTCCGAACCATTGCCAAAAAATTGCTGATTAGTTTAATCGGCTTACCGGCCTTAGCGGTTGCTGAGCTTGAAAGCCTAGATGAGGTTAATGAATTAGCAACCGTAGAAGTGCATGGTGGCAGAGGGCGTAGTTTGTTGGGTGTTTCTGGATCAGCATCTCAAGGCGAAGTCGGTCAGCCACAGTTTGAATATCGTCCGATGTCACGAGCCGGTGAGTTAGTTGAAGTAATACCGGGGGCGTTGGCGACTCAACATAGTGGTAGCGGCAAAGCTAATCAGTATTTTTTGCGCGGATTTAATCTTGATCACGGTACTGATTTTTCGGTGGTTGTGGATGGGATTCCAATGAATATGGCAACCCATGCCCACGGCCAAGGTTATCTGGATTTAAACAGCATCATTCCCGAGTTAGTACACAAAGTTGAATACGGTAAAGGGCCTTACTATGCCGAAACCGGTGATTTCTCAGCGGCGGGCTATTCAAAAATGACTAGCAAGCAAAAGCTCGATCAAGGGATTATCAAGTTTACTGGCGGTGAATTTGGTTATTACCGTGGGCTGTTGGCGAACTCGAATCAGTTGGGAGAAGGCAATTTGCTGTATGCCGGTGAGGTCAATGTCTATGACGGTGTTTGGCAGCAACCAGAAGATTTAGGCAAGTTTAACGGCACTTTGCGTTATAGCCTAGATCGTGATGATTGGGGCTTCTCGGTTAATGGCAAAGCCTATAGCGCCAGTTGGAATGCGACTAATCCAATTCCGCAGCGGGCGATTGATGATGGTGCGGTCAATCTTTACGGCAGCATTGATCCTACTGATGGCGGTAAATCGAATCGCTACAGTTTAGCCAGTCATTTTTGGCAAGCGGGCGACAATTGGCGCAACGATGCCAATCTTTATGCGCTTTATTATGACGTTGATTTGTATTCCAACTTTACCGGTTATTTGAATGACCCCGTGCATGGTGATCAGATTCATCAAGGCGAGCGCAGGGTACAAACTGGCGGTAATTTTGACCACAAACGCCAAACCACGCTCTGGGGTTTGAAAATGGATAACACAGTCGGCATCCAGTTTCGGCATGATGAAATTATGGATTTAGGCTTGCAACATAGCCAAGCCAGACAGTCTTTAGATTGGGTCAGTCGCTATAACGTCGGCGAAAGTAATGTCGGGCTGTATCTGCAAAACCAAACCCATTGGTTAGAAAAATTCCGCACCGTGGCTGGATTTAGAACCGACTTGCTCAATAACGATGTACAGATGTTCGACAACGCTTTGCATGATGCCAATTTGAGCGCAGCCAATTCTGGCAATAAAAGTAAAGCGGTGATGAGTCCTAAGCTGAGTTTTATCGCAGGGCCGTGGTTAGATACCGAATATTTTTTAAATCTTGGCTATGGTCATCATTCTAATGATGCTCGCGGCACCACTTTGCAATTCAATCCAGCTGATGGCTCGACCATTTCGCCGATCAAGCCAACCGCTTGGTCGCGCGGTGCAGAAGTTGGGATACGCAGCGATGCCATTGCCGGTTTAAAGTCAACGCTGGCGTTTTGGTATTTGGAAAGTAGTCAGGAGTTGGTGTTTGTCGGCGATGCAGGAACCACCGAGGTAAATGGTAAATCGCGTCGGCATGGGCTTGAGTTTACCAACTATTACAAACCGACTAATTGGCTGACCTTAGATGCTGATTTAGCTTTAACCTCTGCGCATTACGCTAATGAAGCTGTCGGTAATAACTGGATACCGAATTCGGTTGGTCGGGTTATTAGCACCGGAGCCACCATTGAACATCCACAAGGTTGGTTCGCTTCTTTACGTTTGCGGCATTTTGGCCATGTGCCGCTTGATCAACAAGGTGGTTTCTGGGCTGGCGATACCAATATTGTCAATTTTGGCACTGGCTACAAACAGAAAAATTACAAATTTGAGATTGATTTGTTCAATTTATTAGGTTCCAACAATAGCGACCTCGCTTATGCCTATTGCTCGCAGATGAAAGGTGAAGCGAATAACAGCAATTGCCCTGATGGCGGAACGGGGACGTTTGGCTTAATGCGTCACCCAGTCGAGCCGAGAATGGTTAGGGGGACGGTGACGGTTAATTTTTAACTATCACTAAATTGTTTGTACTTGCTTCAGCATCAAATGTTTGTCTGCTGTTGGTATTTCAACAGTTGGCTGTCTTTTATCAAATCCACTGACAACTTATAAATAGTTTCTTCTAATTAAAAGCTAACTAAAACAGCTTGTTAGTGATTGATTATCACTAAATTCATTATTTTAAAAAATCAGGCACGCTATTTGCTTTCATAAAATTACTTGTGATGTTTTAGCGAGTCTATTTGAGATTAAGGTTTAAACAGCGACATCAATCAGTTCGCTGTTGACCTCTGTATTGATTTTTTAAATGTGAGATTTTTGATGCCTATGAAAACTAAATTAATAACCACTTTGTTAATAAGCGCGGGTATGTCAATCGCAATACCTGCTAATGCTCATCACGCTTTTTCTGCTGAGTTTGATGCAGAGCAGCCGGTTGAGGTGAAAGGCGTGGTCACTAAATTTGAATTGGTTAATCCACACAGTTGGCTTTATTTAGATGTTAAACAGCCAGATGGTACGGTGGCTAACTGGGGTTTTGAATTTGGTGCGCCATTTAATCTAAAAGAAAAAGGGATTACTAAAAAAACCTTAACCCCTTCGACAGAAATTACTATCCAAGGTTTTAGAGCCAAAAGCGGTAAAAACTTTGGTTATGCCGTCACCACTAAATTACCTGATGGTAGCAGCGTTCAAACCGGTGGTGCGCAAGATGCACCGGCAACACAGCCAACACCTGCGCCACTGTAACTCTGGAATTACCATTCACTGAAATAAGGAGAATATTTCTTGAATACATTAATCATAAAATCGACTAAAACCACGGTTGGTTTTAGTTATGCCGCTAAATTAGCACTAAGTATATTTTTAGTATCAGCAATAGCTGGTTCAGCATTCGCTGCAGATAAAAAAATTCCGAAATTAAGCAATGGAAAACCGGATTTTTCCGGTATTTGGCAAACCACAAGTGCGGCTGATTATGATCTTGAGCCACATTCAAATCGCAAAGATGCGCCACCTGGCCCCGGTATTGTTGACGGTGGTTTATTGCCGTATTTACCGAAAGCCTTGGAACAAAAAAAGAAAAACTTTGATGCTCGATTAACCGCTGATCCGGCTTTAAAAGTTTATACCCTCGGTGTGCCTCGTGGCATTTATTACCCTGAGCCATTTCAAATTTTTCAGCGTAATCAGGATTTAACCTTAGTTCATCAATTTGGGCATTCAGTTAGAACTATTTATACCAATGGTACTGAACACCCAGATGACCCAAATGATTGGTGGTTAGGTGATTCAAGAGCGCATTGGGAAGGTGAGACATTAGTTGTCGATGTTAAGCATTTTAATGACAAAACTTGGTTAGACCGAGCCGGTAATTTTCATAGTGATGCCTTACACGTTATAGAGAAATGGACATTCCTCGATGCCAATACTATTGAATATAAAGCCACTATTGAAGACCCAAATGTATTTAGCAAACCTTGGGATATTAGCGTCGTTCTTCATAGACATAGAGAGAAAAACTTTCAATTAATTGAAGATTATCGATTCACTTTAGATTACGACCAATATTACCCGCCTAAACAAACTGTCAAATAAGGCGAATAGGAAAGTTGGTAAATACCAACATTGTTTATAGAGGATGTTATGAAAAACAAAGTCATTCAATATTATTTGGGATTGCTGATTACCAGTATGGCATTAGCACCACAAATTGCACAGGCGGCTGATGCTGCTCAAGCAAATACCGAGAAAAAAGCCCCTGCCCAAGAAAAACCTGCGGCAAATAATGGCGGTTCTGGTATTTCTCGTGAAAAAAGTTTCCCTAAATTATTATCGGGAAAATGGACTGGCGCTAAATTAGCCGATGGGCAACCTGATGTATCAGGCCATTGGTCAAATACGATTGCTAATCACAGCAATTTCACCGATCCACAAGGCGGGATTCCAAACGATCCTAACCCTAATCGCTTGGCAAAAGGCCCACGAGAAGAGCGTGCGCCAAGTCGGGTTAGCGATCCTGTTGATGGACAACTGCCTTTCCAGCCATGGGCACTTGAGAAAGTGAAAGAGTTTCAAGTGAAGTTCCATGATCCAACCGAGCCGCAATTTATTGAGCCTTTAGCACGTTGCGCACCAGGCGGTGTTCCTAAGTCATTGTATTGGCATGGCTATGAAATCAGACAATATCCTAATTATGTGGTGTTCCTGTTTGATTCAGGCACCAGGATTATTCACTTAGATGACAAGCCGCATTTGCCCAACGCCATCAAATTGTGGAACGGTGATTCTCGTGGTCATTGGGAAGGTAATACCTTAGTCGTTGATGTGACTAACCAAAATGGTAAAGCGCTGTTTGGTCGATCTGGCGAGTTTATTAGTGAAAATGCGCATATAGAAGAGCGTTATATTTTCTCTAATGATAATACTCGTTATAACTATGAAGCGGTATTTACTGATCCTGAAGTTTATACCAGACCATTTACTGTGACTATTCCTGCAAAACGCTGGACTGCCGCTGATAAACCTAATGGCTGGCATTTTGAAACCACATTAG